>JBLIKQ010000088.1:0-10871 GCA_047635475.1 Porticoccaceae bacterium | reverse complement strand
TATATCAAAGATAGGAAAGCAAAGGATTTAAATGAGTCAATTACCCTTTTAAGTATATTTATTTCCAACAATAAAATTAAAAAATGAGCAGATATGAAATAAAAGTTAAGCTATTATACTTATCAAAAAGCTTGTAAGAAAAGAAAAAAACTAAACTAATTACAATAATCAAATATGCTACTAACAAAAAGTTGTTGGAGTTTTTCGGAGCTTAGTAGCGAATATCTTCGAGAGCAAACCGGAGACTAAAAAAACTAAAAAAAGCCTACTAAATAGGCTTTTCGCGTTTCTAGAATGGCATTTCATTATCGTCATCATCATCGTCGTTTAAATTGCTTCCAAATGCCTCATGAGCCGAAGGGAGACTTTTTGTAACATACGGATTATCATCCTGATTCATGGAAGAAGGCAAATCATCATAACCACCACTATGGTCCTCGAGGTTGTCAAACTTTCCAAGATGTCCAATGAACTTCAAACGAACGTTTTCAATACTACCGTTACGGTGCTTGGCAATCATAATTTCAGCTTGACCAGCTGTATTTGAAGCTTCATCATCATCCCACTCGTCAATTTTATAGTATTCAGGACGATACAAGAAGGAGACAATATCCGCATCTTGCTCAATCGCACCCGATTCACGAAGGTCAGAAAGCAAAGGTCTCTTACTGGATCCGCGAGTTTCAACCGCACGCGACAATTGCGAAAGGGCAATTACTGGAACATTCAATTCCTTAGCCAATGCTTTTAAATTTCGAGAAATAGTAGAGATTTCTTGTTCTCTATTTCCGCTTCCTTTACCATTTCCTCCCGCAGTCATCAGTTGCAAGTAATCTACAATGATAATTCGGATTCCATGCTGTGAGACTAAACGTCTTGATTTGGCTCTTAAATCAAAAATAGAAAGTGAAGGAGTATCATCAATGAATAATGGCGCTTTTTCCAAATTTTTAACTTTGGTACTCAATTGTTCCCATTCATGCTTTTCTAGTTTACCAGTACGTAACTTCTCGGACGACAAACCTGTTTCAGAAGAAATCAAACGCGTAATTAACTGTACTGATGCCATCTCCAAGGAGAACAAAGCAACAGGTATTCCGTAATCTATTGCCATATTTCTGGCCATTGATAATACAAATGCGGTCTTACCCATCGCTGGTCTTGCCGCTATAATAATTAAATCACTGGGTTGCCAACCAGAAGTGATTTTATCTAATTTTTCAAAACCAGTAGCTACACCACTCATTCCCTCCTGAGCAGCAATTTCTTCAATACGTTTTTTTGCCTGTAACACTAAACTCTGTGCCGTTTCAGAACTTCGTTTTATGTTCCCTTGTGTCACTTCGTACAGCTTGGATTCGGCTCTATCTAATAAATCAAAAACATCCGTTGTTTCATCGTAAGATTCTTCAATTATTTCAGAAGAAATCCGAATCAAACTTCTTTGAATAAATTTTTGAAGAATAATTCTGGAGTGGAATTCAATATGGGCTGATGAAGAAATTTTTTGCGTAAGCTGAATCAAGTAGAAATCGCCACCTGCTAAATCTAATTTTGCATTTTTCTTCAGTTGTGCCGATACCGTTAATAAGTCAATAGGCTGTGTCTCTGTAAACAATTGTACAATTGCTTCAAAAATATGCTTGTGTGCCTCTTTATAAAAAGCATCTGGCTGTAATATGTCAATTACATCATCTACCCCTTTTTTGTCAATCATCATGGCACCCAGAACCGCTTCTTCTAGCTCTAGTACCTGTGGTGGTAACTTCCCTTTTTCAAGGTTTATAATTGTGGTTTTATCAACCTTAATTGGGTTTATATTTCTGAAGTTTTCCATAAAGCGAAAGTAAGATAAAATTAAAAAAAAACGCTGTTGACTTATTACAAATATCTGTTGATAAGTAACTCTTTTTTGTTTATAACCAAAAAAAAATCCGAAACGGCAAGGCTTCGGATTAGTTTTATTTTTATAAGATTTTACTCTCTATACTCGCCCATTCTGCTGTATTTATCCATCCTTTGGGCAATTAAGTCCGCTGTTGATAACTCTTTCAACTCACTGTAACTATTCGTGATATATTGCTGCACTGTTTTGAAAGTAGTCTCTCTATCGTAATGTGCTCCTCCCAAAGGTTCAGGAATAATATCGTCAATCAGTTTCTGTTTTTTCATGTCTGATGAAGTCAATTTCAAAGCCTCGGCAGCTTGTTCCTTGTACTCCCAACTTTTCCATAAAATAGAAGAGCATGATTCTGGTGATATTACCGAATACCAGGTATTTTCCAACATAAAAACGCGGTCTCCCACTCCTATTCCCAATGCTCCACCAGAAGCACCTTCACCTACAATAATCGTAATAATAGGTACCTTAAGACGAACCATCTCAAAGATATTTCTTGCAATTGCTTCTCCTTGTCCGCGTTCTTCCGCTTCCAATCCCGGATAAGCTCCTGGAGTATCAATAAGTGTTAAAACAGGAATACCAAACTTCTCTGCCATTTTCATCAATCGCAATGCTTTGCGGTAGCCTTCAGGATTAGCCATCCCAAAGTTTCTGTACTGTCGCGTTTTAGTATTGTATCCTTTTTGCTGTCCGACAATCATAAAAGATTGTCCGTCAATTTTTCCTAAACCACCTATCATGGCTTTATCATCTTTAAAGCCTCTGTCTCCATGTAGCTCTAAAAAAGTATCTCCGCAAAGAGCTCTAACATGATCTAAGGTGTAAGGCCTGCTTGGATGTCTTGACAACTGTACACGTTGCCACGCAGTCAAGTTTTTATAAATATTTTTTTTTGTTTCTATTAGTTTCTTGTTGATTTGTTTGCAGGTATTGGTAACATCAACTTCAGATTCCTGACCGATCACTTGACATTTTGCTAACTGATCTTCTAGTTCTTTTATAGGAAGCTCAAAATCTAAATATTCCATAGGATTTGTGCGTTTTCGTTTTTAATTTTGAAGTGCAAATATAAAATATTAAATCATTCATAACCTCATATTTTCAATTTAAGTCTTAAAACCCTTCTTCAAAATCTTAAACAAGAAGGGAACATATTGCAAAATTACTGCGTTAGTTTTGATTTAAATTTGCTAAATACCTTATTTCCAGAACTAATAAATATTAAAAAACGATTTAAAGTATAAAGTACTAAGACGGTCCCTTTTTATTATTTTTTACTTGCCAATTCGCTTCTCGATTTGTACCCCTTTAAATATTCGCCTTTAGGTGTGCCATCATCAAAAGAACTGAATTTTATTAATGTCCTCACGCCCTTTCGTGCGTCTTCATTAGTGAATTTTTCATATTCGATTCTATATAAAGCGGAATACATTTCAGCTCTGCCTGTGCCGTGATAACAATGGATCAGAACCGGATAGTTATCTTTGTTATCCATTATTTTAGTAAAAGTCGCTATGTTTTTGTCATTTGGCACTTGCTCGGACGGATTACTGAAGTAATTCACACCCCCAATTTTTGAAACCGCGTTTTTTTCAGCCTGCAATTCACTGGGGTTTTCTGGATTTAAAACCAAGTCGTTTGTGTTTGGCATACGTAAATCTACAATTGATTTTATATGATATTTCTTCACATAACTTTCGATTTCATCCGGCGGAATAACAGCTGATTTATATACTTTACCTTCGGTAATGGTCTCAAAATTATGATTGATGTTCATGTCATAAACATATTTTCCCACAAACAGCAACACTAAAACAAATATCGAAAACCCTAATATTTTTTTATTTTTACTCATCTCGCAATTCCGTGATTATATAATTATGAAGTACAAACTTACTAAAATTAAATTAGCTGGTACACAACCTTCTTAAGATTCATTCAGTTTAGCTAAGTCAAATCAAATCGACAAAGTCTAATTTAGCGGAGTAATTTTAAGAACTTTTAGCCACTTTCTTTTTGAACGGTATGTTGTACTTACTATAAAATACAAGAGTTCAGTACTCTCTATGCGTCGACCGATTTGTCTTTGTGTTTGATAATTCCGTTCAGGATAACCGTAATTAAAATGATTACGGCTCCTATATAAAATGAAGGACTCATTTTTTCTTTTCCTCCAATGATAAAATAGGCCAAAATTATCCCGTAAACCGGTTCTAAGTTAGTGGTAAGCATAACGGTATAAGGACTCAGTTTTTCCATCACTTTTACAGATGCGGTAAAGGCATAAGCGGTACAAATCGAAGCCAAAATTAAGATCAACATCCAGTTATTGAAGGACAAAATAAAGAAATCAGCTGAAAATTTATTTTGGTATAAATAATAAATCGAAATAAAGAAAACTCCCGCTATGAACTCATAAAAGGAGATCACTGAGGAATCATGTTTTTCAATCAGCTTGCCATTCGCGAGCGTAAACAATACTCCCAAAATGATCGAAATCAAGGCGTATAACATTCCTTCCAGATAGCCAGTCTCCACTTTCATGATCAACCCCAGTCCCGCAATGATTATGAGACCAAAGAGGACTTCGTACCACAATACTTTTCGACCATAAAAAATAGGTTCCAGCAGTGACGCAAAAAAAGCGCCCAATGAAAAAATAGAAAGTGTTATAGAAACATTAGAAACATGTATGGCATGGAAAAAAAAGACCCAGTGTAAGGCAATCAACAAGCCCACAAAAATCAATTTAAAAAACGATCTTACAGGAATCCGAAATGACTTTTTTTTGAATACGATAAAAGCAGATAGAAATACTGCTGCTAGGAGCATGCGATACCAAACTATAGCATCAGCGGTAATGGTGATTAATGCCCCCAGAACGGCGGTAAAACCCCAGATGAAAACAATCAGGTGCAGATTTAAATAACTTTTGAATTTATCGTTTTGCATTCCGTAATAAAAATATGGCTAGGATTCCGAAAATAACATTGGGGAACCAAACGGCAATTAGAGGTGAAAAACTAGACTTTTCAGCAAGCACCCCAAATATTTTATCGAAAAATACATAAGCAAATGCCAACGCGATTCCTATAGTAAGATTCATCCCCATTCCCCCTCGTCGTTTCATTGAAGAAACAGAAACAGCAATTATAGTCAAAATGAAAGCCGAAACTGGCACACTGAATTTCTTATATAAAACGACCATATACACGTTAATGTTAGAGGAGCCCCGTTCCTTTTCCTTTTTAATAAAAGCAAATAGTTTACTTAAACTTAAGGTTTCGGCAATATAGATTACTGGAGTCAGGTCTTCTAAATCAAAGCTGAAATTAACATTTTTCTGCGGCAATTTCTCTATTTTATCTCCTACTGCCCCCACGGTTCTCTTTGTATAATCATACATGGTATACGTACTGTCTTCTGGATTCCATTTTATTCTGCTGGCTGTAATTTTAGAAACGAGTTTTTCTTTCTTAAACTTTTCTAAAGCAAAATTAAAGGCTACGTTAGATACTGGATTAAAACTGTTGACATATAGAAACTCATTGTCATTGATTTGCCGGTACACGTCTGTATTGTCTCCACGCATTTGCTCCATTCCACCAGATCTCAAGAAGGTATATCTAAAGTTATTAAAGCCCTCACTTGATGCTGGAACCACATAGAAACCCATCAATAAAACGAAAACTGAAATAATAGACGCTCCAATTATATAGGGCCTTAAAAATCGTGTAAATGAAATACCTGAACCTAGAATAGCAATAATCTCCGTATTATTAGCCAGTTTTGAGGTAAACCAAATAATGGACAAAAACAAAAATATGGGAAAAAGGGAGTTGGCGAAATAGATTGTAAAATGATAATAATAAATTGCAATCTCCATCAATGGGATCTTGTTCTCAATCATTTTATTCACCTTCTCCGATACGTCAATGATAATCCCAATAGGTATAAACATCAATAACATAGCCGCAAAAGTGGCCAAGTATCTTTTCAGGATGTATCTATCTATTATTGTTAACATAAAAGTGTATTCGGTTAATCGTTTATTTGGTTATTTGTTAAAATGGTTCCTCGTTAGCATGGTTAAACAAATAACCAAATAACCGCTTAAACAAATTTACAGCCTTTGATTCATATTCTTCACCATCATTTCTTTCCAAGGTCTGAAATCACCGGCTAAGATATGTTTTCTGGCCTCACGAACCAACCACATATAAAACCCAAGGTTGTGAATCGTAGCAATTTGTTTTCCTAGGTATTCATTGGCCGCAAACAAGTGACGCAAATAGGCTTTTGTGTACTCTG
Source organism: Porticoccaceae bacterium (assembly GCA_047635475.1). GTDB lineage: Bacteria > Bacteroidota > Bacteroidia > Flavobacteriales > Flavobacteriaceae > Flavobacterium. The sequence continues at coordinate 4,657 of JBLIKQ010000088.1, read as the reverse complement.
TATCCACATAAGTGATGGCCATTTCGTCAAGGGGCGAAAAGTCATCCTCCCATTTTTTGTTCTTAATATTTATCGTACCGTTAGCAGTAAACAACATTCCGTTTCTGGCGTTACGCGTAGGCATCACACAGTCAAACATGTCTACCCCAAGGGCTATGTTTTCCAAAATATTAATTGGAGTTCCTACACCCATCAAGTAACGGGGTTTATCTTCTGGCAAAATTTCGCACACTATTTCTGTCATCGCGTACATTTCTTCCGCAGGTTCCCCTACCGAAAGTCCACCGATGGCATTCCCTACCTGATCGGAATTAGCAATGTATTCCGCTGATTGCTGGCGCAAGTCCTTATAGCAACTTCCTTGTACAATAGGGAAAAAAGCTTGATCGTAGCCGTATTTAACGGGCACTTTATCTAAATGATTCACACAGCGGTCTAGCCAGCGGTGTGTCATCTTCATCGAGCGTTTGGCATAATTATAATCACATGGATAGGGTGTACACTCATCAAAAGCCATGATAATATCGGCACCTATAGTACGCTGAATTTCCATCACATTCTCTGGCGTAAAAAAGTGAAACGAACCGTCGATATGCGACTTGAACTTTACTCCTTCTTCCTTGATTTTTCGGTTTGCTGATAGCGAGTATACCTGGTAGCCCCCAGAATCAGTTAAAATGTTCCGGTCCCAGTTCATAAATTTATGCAATCCACCCGCTTTCTCGAGGATTTGGGTTTGCGGACGCAGGTATAAGTGGTAGGTGTTTCCCAGGATAATATCTGGGTTTATGTCTTCTTTCAATTCCCTCTGGTGCACCCCTTTTACTGAGGCTACAGTACCCACAGGCATAAAAATTGGTGTTTCAATCACACCGTGATCAGTAGTAATGCTTCCCGCTCTAGCTTTGGACTGCGGGTCTTTATGTAATAAATCAAACTTCATAATACCATTTTTCGACCGATTGTTCGGCGGGCAAAGATAGGTTAATTTGAAAGCAGCATCAAATAAATGTTTTTCTCCAAATGAAATAAAAAAGCCTCCCAAAAGCGATCAGGAGGAGCAGCAAAGTTTAGCTAATCTTAATGCAGAAAACGAGACAATTTGAAAAATTAATTAGGGTGTCTAAAGCGTTTTTAATCTAAACAATTATTTGGGCGTCCCCTCCTTAACCCCGATAGCTATCGGGGCCAGTCAGGCTATTTGCTTTATTCCCCATAAGAAAAACTACGGCTAAAAAAGCCTTGTTTCTCAATATCGGGAGATACCGCTGCTATCCTTGACGCAAAAAAAATGGTGATACCATAAAAAGTATTGCAGTGAACAAGCAGAAGCTGCACAAGATGAATTTAAAAACCTAAAATTAAGTTATAACATACAATTACTCCTTAACAACAGCTTAGCAATTATCTATTTAGGAAACTTATTACTTAGTAGTAGTAAGATTAGCGAGAGAGACTTTTATAAAGTACGAAAAAACTGCGTAAATAAATGTTTTTGTATTATTTATAAGGTTTTTATTATATATTTGATGTTAGTATATTGTTGCTTTTATAAAATAATGTATGATACACATCACAGATATCTATCCAACAGTGGCTGGCTTTGTGTGACTTTGTCACACATATGTACTAGTTGTAGGGCATAACCCAACCAAATGCGAATATTAGTATCTAATTTAAAAAATAAAATTATGAAAAAACTGATTTATCTACTCGTTATAACTTTTGGTATATTTTCTTGTAGTTCTGATAATGAAACAGAAAGCAAACAATATGAGTTTATAAAGGAATATTCAACAACTGTAACTGATGGTGGTGTAGTTGGAATATCCGAAAGAACTTTTAAAATTGGTGAGGTTTATTCTGGAACAGACCAAGGTAACGGCAAAATTAAAATTAGAATCGCAGAACACTCGAAATTGAATGATGATTGCCCAAATAGTTCGTGTTATCAAGAATTTTTACAAGTACCTAATGAGTTTATTAAATTTGTGGAATAAAGAATGAACTTGAAAACTTGATATTTCTGAAAGTACAATATCAAAAGCCAATTGAAAAGAAAATCGTTTGCTCATATAGTTACGCCCTACAACACACGCTACAAGCAATTTGGGTAATTGGCTTAATTTGAAATTGGTTTTGTATTTGGTAAATTTGGCAAATCCGAATAATGGGCTTAATTTAGTCCCAAACTGCTTTTAGCGCGGGAAGGTTGTGGGTTATTAAAAAATACGAATTATGAGAGTACTATACTTGATATTATTGACATTTCTATTAACTTCCTGTGGCAAAGATGATGATATTGACTTTTCCGAGTGGAAAGAGTTGATTACGAATACAGATAAGACAATTACACGACTAAGTTTTTCTAATGATAATTTTGGAATAGGATTGGTTTCTATTGGCAGTATAATAAGAACGGTAGACGGTGGGAATAATTAGAATGAAATCAATATTGTAACTGACGAAAATTTCACATCTTGCTTTGCTTTAGATAACTCAAAAGTTTTTGTAGGTAGGAATAGGTTTTTTAAATCAGTTGATGGAGGAGGTAGTTTCATAGAATTGGGGCAAAATCAAATAGATTATTCTTCATCTATATTTGGTATTCATTTTTTTAATAATGACATAGGAGTTATAATAAAAGGTGGGTCTTTTTATAAAACAACAGACGGAGGAACTAATTGGATAGACAAATATCCACAATATGGATTTGCTAGTCAACTTGAAGTCGTTAACGATAAAACATTTTTTATTGCAGGTGGGCGGACATATGACAATGTTGCATATGGTGAAATGCATAAATCAATTGACTCGGGAGAAACTTGGGTTGTACTTAGTTTACCAATAGAAATTCAACAATCAGAAATCATTTCGATTTATTTTTTGACAAGCGCGATAGGATATATTTCTACATTCGAAAATAAAATATTTAAAACTGTTAATGGTGGAAATGATTGGGAAAAGTTAAATCAGTTTAAATTTGGTACTATAAGAGATATAGTGTTTGAAAATGAAAACGTTGGATATTTAACGAGCAATAATAGTATTTATAAGACTTCTAATGGTGGTACAGAATGGCTATTAGACTATCAATCGAATTCAGAATTATATTATATCGAAAAAACTAATAGTAAAATTTTCGTGTATGGTAGAAATGGAATAATACTAAAGAAAGAATAACAACCCACAACAAAAAATATAGTGCATTTGGCGTATAGTGGGAAATAAAGGCTGTAGCAATTAACATATGTAGTGATTAATTGAATTGCTTGAACATTTTAATGCCAAACGCACCATATTCAAACCGTGAGGCGTTATTAGTACTCGTGCAACAATCAATATTAAAATTAAAATCGTATATTGAAAAATACTGTAATGTTCTTTTTTCTGTTAGTAAGCATGTCTTTGAGCGCTCAAAACGCAGGGAATTTAGAAGGGAAATGGATTTTTAAGAAAGCTATAAATAAAGAAGTTGGTGATCTCGGCAGACAAACCTTAAAAGCAGATATAATTAATAAAATGACTTTTGAGTTTAAAAGTAATAGCGAATTTAATGCTTTTGCATTTGGCCAAAATATGAAAGGAAAATGGTCGTTTAATGAAAAAACAAAATTGATTACTTTAATTACTCCTGAAAAAGAAGAATTTAACCTTTTAATTCTAAAGCTAAACGAGACCGAAGTAATATTGAAACTTGGATTGGGAGAATTTCTAATGAAAAAAATCTAATACCCCCAGCTACCACAAGGATCCTTTCGTGTCATACGTACTTGGATTGAAGCTGAGTTTTCTATGTTTATTTTGTAATTAATTCAAAAACAAGCCCGTTTGGAAAATTTTTGACAAATTGACGTTGGCCAACATATTAGAAAAACTAACTGTAAATAATGACAAACTAGATTTTAAAATGAAGAAAATATTATACTTAACATTAGTCTTATTTTGGTAATAAACTTGAATTCAAAAGCTCAAAATGTAACACAGAGTAAAACTGAATTGAGTAAGCTTTTATGTAAAACTTGGAAAGCGGATTATGCAATGATGAATGCAATGAGAATAAATCAATTACCTAATAATAGTGCTTTCGAATTCGAATTTAATACTGATAATTCTTATTTTGTGATTAAAGAAAAAACGAAACAATAAGGAAAATGGACTTATAACGAAAGTAAAAAACACATTGATCTTGCAATAAATAATAAAACAAATTCCCGCATAACTAAAATTAATGAAAATGAACTTGTATTAGTTTTAGTTTCAGCTGCAAAAAACAATGCTGTAGGTTTCCCAAATATGGAAGTGTATTTAAAAGCTAAATAGAAAATACGTCTCTCCGCTACCGCATTCTAACCATTAACTTGATACTTGATTTAAATTAAAAAGCGGCACTAAAATAAAATTAGATGCCGCTTTTTAATGCTGCTTAAAGTGACTGTTGGTTTTATAAAACTATACTGTTTATTACAAACCATCAATTTAACTCAAACTATTTATTGAGAAGCATTCGGATAATCTGTATATCCTTTTGCTCCACCTGCGTAGAACGTATCTACATCTGCTTCTGCAAGAACTAAATTATGTTCAAAACGTTCTACTAAGTCTGGATTAGAGATGTACGGCTTACCGTAGGCTACTAAATCTGCATATCCTTCTT
>JBLIKQ010000087.1:0-10947 GCA_047635475.1 Porticoccaceae bacterium | reverse complement strand
AAGCACGATTACCACCTACAGCGACGCTTTGAAATCATTCCTCGTTTTCTACAGAGAAAAACCAGTTGCCGAAATCACTAATGAAGACGTGATTATTTACAACAACGACCATATATTAAAAAACAATCTGTCAGCTTCTTATCAAAACCAGATAGTAAACGCCATAAAGCTATTCTTCTTAACAGTTAGAGAAACCAGGATGGAAATTGAAAAAATACATCGCCCCAAACGTGCCAAAGTTTTACCCAATGTTTTGAGCAAATAGGAGGTAAAACTGATCTTGAATGCACACAGCAACATCAAGTACAAATCAATGCTAAGTATGATATACAGTTGCGGCCTGCGTAAAAGTGAACTTTTAAATTTAAAATTCGCAGATATTGATTCGAAAAGGAATATTGTGCTATTGAAAAACGCGAAAGGTAAAAAAGATAGGATAGCGCCATTATCTCGCAAAATATTAGAGATGCTTCGTGAATGTCATATAGTTTATAAACCTAAAACGTGGCTTTTTGACGGACAAAATGCGGGAGAAATGTATTCTGCGGATAGTTTACAAAGCGTGTTAAAACAAGCGCTACAAAAATCTAAAATAACAAAGCCTGTTACCCTTCATTGGTTGCGCCATAGCTATGCTACACATCTATTACAAAACGGTACCGATTTGCGATATATTCAAGAGCTATTAGGCCATAGTAGTAGTAAAACTAGCGAAATCTATACTCATGTAAGCATACAGAGTATTCAACAAATTAAACGCCCTTTTGATGATTTATAAGTTTTTATTATATATTTGATATTATCATATATATATAATAAATAAAATATTGTGTGACGCATGTCACACATGTTTGACCTATGATGGGTGGCTTTGTGTGATTTTGTCACACATATGTACTAGTTATACGGCAACTTAAAAGACAATAACCAGTAAAACTTATAATAACAATTTCAAAATATTATGACACTATTTAATTTTTTACTGATAATCCATATTTTCCTTGGTGGAACGGGACTTTTACTTGGAATATTTGCTATGTTCTCAAAAAAAGGGGACAAACGACATAAATTAATTGGCAATATTTATTACTGCTCAATGCTCGGTACAGGACTTATTGCGATGATATTGTCTTATTTGCACCCGAGCCAATTTTTGTTTATTATCGCTGTATTTACACTTTATATGATTCTAACAGGTAAGAGATATTTAAAAAAGAAAAAAATAAGTGACGTTAAAAAAATCGATTGGTTATTGACTCTGACAATGTTTATTTTCGGTACTGCATTTATAGGACTTGGGGCAAATGGAATAGTTAAAAACAATTATTTTGGAATAGTGTTAGTTGTATTTGGCGGACTAAGTTTATTGTTTGTTTATCAGGATTACCGAAATTTTAAGGGACAGTCAAGTATTAAAAACTTTTGGCTGACAACTCACCTTCAAAGAATGGTAGGGAGTTTTATTGCCGCATTTACTGCGTTTATAGTTGTTAATAATACCTTCTTACCTGAAATAGTTGCTTGGTTGCTGCCAACATTTGCTCTAGTACCCCTTATCATAATTTGGCGAAGAAAATATCAAATTAAAATTGATCGAAATACATGAATACAAGGAAGCCTAACGCATAGCAGCAGCTACAAGAAATTGCTGGTTCAGTGGTTAAATGAAGCTTTGTGCTTTATATCAAGTTCGGTAGTGGCAGACAGTTTTCGTCACCGAAATCGCCAACTTATTGTAGCTGCAAAACGTTAAAATAACTTTAATACCAACGTTTAATAAGTTCATAATCCGTTCCTAAGTCGTAAGTTGTATTGATTTTTTCTACAAACCCCGCTCCGCAAAGTGCAGCTGCTGCGCGAATGTTTCTGACTTTACGCAATTTTACTGTCTTATTGTCAACGAAAAAATCATAAAAGTATCTTAAACTTTACAAAAAGCGTTTTTATTATAAGTCAAGAGGAACAGATAGCTCAGGTTTATAATCCGTGCAACCAAAGAAAATAAACAATGAGAATATAAAAACTACTTTGAAATTGACAGTTGGAATGAGCACTGATTGCAAATCCGCGTTATCGGATTTGGGCAATTGGCTCAATGGAAAGTTGGTTTTTTATTTGGGATTATTTGGCAAATTCGAAAATAGGACTTAATTAAGACTCAAACCCCCTTTAGTAGCAGAAAGTTCGCAATATCTAAACTAAAAAATCGACTAATGGAAAAAATTTGGGCAATAGCATTATTACTTTTTTTAACAATCACTTTTCTTGTTTGGAAGTTTGTTAATGGCTTTTACAAAAAAGAATATAGTAAAAAGGCGCGTAAGACATGGGGGAGCAACAACTTATTTTTGGCACTTTATATTGATGATTAGTGGAGCAGTTACATCTTTAATAATATTCCTTTTAAAATGGGGAAATATTTTGACTTTTTAGAAATCTAAAGGCAATAACTATAAGTCCCAATTGATTTTAAACTAGTTTGGCATCGAATAAACCGATTGAAAAAGAATATCAATAAAATCAGAATCGCTCTTTAGAAATTTACTGATGTCTATCTAGAATGATCGCTTGAATAAATTTATCTATCGATTTAAACTACTTGAATAAGAAAAACACTGCGACCAACAGCGGCTCTAATGGATTTAGGTTTAAATTAAAGTTGATTTGGCCCTTAAAATAAACCTAATAATCCAAAAGAAAACTCTTAACTTCGTGACTGAAAAGATGCAAGGCAAAAAGAAAACGATTTCTATCGGCGATGATTGCAATCCTAAATAGCTTTCACGATTAAAACGTAGAATTTCAACTCATTTAATAAATGTACTGCAACACCATAGAAATCATTCCTTATGAAAAAAACAATCCTAATCTTATTGCTTTTTACAATTGCTTGTGCCCGAAAGCCCCAAACGACAATAGCTACATGGGTTCCCTATGACGAATCAAAAGAATTAGCAGAAACTGCCGATAATGAGTCAATAAAATTGCGCTTCAAACTTATTCAATCAAGAGTTTTGGATAAAAACGCAATATGGAAAAACGTTGCTGATCAAATAAGAAATTTTTCAGAAGAGGATTATCAAAAGTTAAAGCCTTTAATTCTAGAACAAAACATCCCTACTATCCAATCACATATACAAGATGGCAGCCTTAAATATGAAACACTCACACAATGGTATTTGTACCGAATTGTAAAATACGAGAATAACAAAAATGAATACCTGAACAATATAATAGCTATTAATCCAGAAGCTGTTAATGAAGCTCGCAAAAGAGATAAGAACAAATCAAGTCAAGATCACCCTATCTATGGAATGCCAATTCTCCTTAAAGACAACATTAATTTTGAGGGATTAGCCACCACGGCGGGAACTGAACTTTTAAGAAATAATGAAGCAGCAGATGCATTTATTGTCAAACGAATAAAAGAAAAAGGTGGCATCATATTAGGTAAAGCTAATCTAAGTGAATGGGCAAATTTTCTTTGTTTAGAATGCCCTAATGGCTATAGCGCAATGGGTGGTCAAACACTAAACCCCTACGGCCGCAAAAAATTCGATACGGGAGGCTCAAGCTCTGGGAGCGCTTCATCTATAGCTGCTAACTATGCAGCAGCGGCAGTGGGAACTGAGACTTCGGGATCCATTCTTTCTCCTTCAAGTTCAAATTCTATTGTAGGACTTAAACCAACAACTGGTTTGCTAAGCCGCAGCGGTATTGTACCACTATCCAGCACATTAGACACTCCAGGCCCTATGACAAAAAATGTTATCGACAGCGCCATCTTAGTTTCAGTAATGACTGGTAAAGACAGTACCGATATAGTCACTGGAAACAGTCCTAAAAACAATAAAAGATATTGGGAGGACCTACAAGCCGCAAGTCTAAAAGGCGTAAGGTTTGGTGTAAACAAAACATTTTTACAGGATTCAATTTATAAGCTCAATGTAGAAAAAATAGTAGCATTAGGGGGGATTGCAATTGAATTTGAGCCTGGAAAAATGGATTTCGAAGGATTTGGCACTTTACTTGATGCTGATATGAGAATTGATCTTCCAAATTATTTAAAACAGTATTCATCCAAAGAATTGACTTTACGAACCGTATCTGATGTTGTCGCTTATAACAAGCGAGATAGTTTAGATAAGATCCCTTACGGTCAAGGTCGTTTCGAAAAAATTCTTGACACTAATCTTAATACGGAAGAGTTAGCAGAATTAAGAGTGAAATTACATGATGCAGGGGTTACGCTTTTTGAAAAGACTATGACAGAGCATCAACTCGATGTCATCTTATCTATCAATAACTGGAATGCAGGAGAAGCTGCAGCTGCTAACTATCCATGTCTTACTGTTCCGATGGGCTATACAAAAACCGGCGCCCCGATCGGTATAACATTCATAAGTAAGCCTTTTGAAGAAGATAAGCTACTAAAAATAGGATATGCCTTTGAACAGGGGACGAAAGCCAGAAAGTTACCTACCGATTATAAATAACATTAAGATAAAACAGCATCCAAAAAATGCTAAACCATTCTTCAAAAGTATTTAATCTGATTGCTTTATTCACATTGAAAAGCTTGGCCCTCGGAACAAATCCTAATCTAAAAAAAATCAAAACATAAACTACTTTGGATTTTCCTCAAAATACCTCGCTTCGATACGTTTAATATCTTTAATAGAGTTTTTTGCCCAAGCCAAACGTTTCACTAAAATTTCCTCTTCAGACAAATGCCAATCGATATCAGTTTTTCTTAATCGATTTGTCAAATTTTGAATAATAATAGCAGCTGAAACAGAAATGTTCAAACTTTCTGTAAAACCTACCATAGGAATTTTTAGGAATCCATCAGCTCGCTGTAAAATTTCTTCAGACAAACCATCTCTCTCCGTCCCAAAAAATAAGGCACTAGGTTTTGAAATATCAAAGTCCTCTAGTAAACAATCAGTATCATGTGGCGTGGTGGCGATTATTTGATATCCTTTACTTTTCAAAGTATCCACACAATTAGAAATGCTATCAAAGGCATTTATGTCGACCCATTTCTGGGCTCCCATGGCAATTTCCTTATCAATGCTTTTTCCGTAACGTTGCTCAATGACATTCAATTCCTGTATCCCGAAAACCTCACAACTGCGCATCACCGCACTAGTATTGTGCATTTGAAAAATATCTTCAACAGCAATAGTAAAGTGATTAGTTCTATTTTCCAATACTTTCAAGAATTTCTCTTTGCGATTGTCCGTCAGGATATTCTCAAGGAAATTAAGGTAATCGCTATCAATCATTGTGCAGTTTTTTTTGGCAAAAATAGTAAAAAAGACTAGCTTTCGATAAATATAATACCCTTGTCATTTTGACGCAGGAGAAATCTCATAACGAGAGTCACATGTGTGATTTCTCCTGCGTCGAAATGACAAGATAACGAGAAAAATATTTATGAGAAAAAAATTAGTCGTCCTCACTGGTGCAGGTATCAGTGCCGAAAGTGGAATTAAAACTTTTAGGGACTCTGACGGACTTTGGGAAGGGCATAATGTGATGGATGTTGCTACTCCGGAAGGCTGGAATAGAAATCCCGAATTGGTTCTTGACTTCTACAATCAAAGACGAAAACAACTAAAAGAGGTACAACCCAACCTAGGGCATCAAATACTAGCTGAATTAGAATCTCATTTTGACGTTTTTGTAATCACTCAGAATGTGGATGACTTGCATGAACGGGCTGGAAGTACTAATGTGTTGCACCTACATGGTGAATTACTAAAAGTAAGATCTAATGCAAATCCAAACTATATTCTAGATTGGCAAGACGATTTGAATGTGGGTCACTTCGACAATCACCAAAATCAATTACGTCCTCACATTGTTTGGTTTGGGGAAGAAGTACCTGCACTTGAACAAGCGATTGCTAATACTGAAACTGCGGATTATTTTGCCGTGATTGGAACTTCACTTCAAGTATATCCTGCGGCAGGATTGATTGATTTTACCAATTCTAAAACTCCCCTTTATTACATTGACCCAAAACCCATTAAAATTCCTAATCTGCGAAATCCGCTGCAGGTTTTTCCTCATGTCGCTTCTGAAGGAATGAAACAATTAAAAAAGGAGCTTCTGCGGTTTATTTAAAAACCAATCCTTTTCGAAATTGCTTCTAAAGGTTTATATTTGTCCTTTCGAACAAATAACATAACAATGACTACTTTAAACGAATTGAATGCTATTTCTCCAATTGACGGAAGATATAGAAACAAGACTCTTTCTTTGGCTCCTTTTTTCTCGGAAGAAGCCTTAATCAAATACCGCGTATTAATTGAAATTGAATATTTCATTGCTTTGTGCGAGCTTCCTTTGCCACAGCTTAAAGCTGTAAACCCAGATTTATTCGAAAGTTTACGCAATATTTACAGGAACTTCTCCACTGAAGATGCGCTTTGGATCAAAGAAACGGAGAAAGTAACCAATCATGATGTTAAAGCGGTTGAGTACTTCATTAAGGATACTTTTGAAAAACTAGGACTATCTCAATACAAAGAATTCATCCATTTTGGATTGACTTCACAGGATATAAACAATACAGCGATTCCACTTTCGACAAAAGAAGCTTTTGAGAGAGTATATATGCCGTCACTTATCACCCTAACATCTAAATTAAAAGATTTAAGTGTGGAATGGAAGGACATCCCAATGTTAGCAAGAACACACGGACAACCTGCATCCCCTACTCGTTTAGGTAAAGAAATCGGTGTTTTTGTAGAACGCTTAGAAGAGCAAATGCGTTTGTTGTTCAATATCCCTTTTGCAGCCAAATTTGGTGGAGCAACAGGAAATTACAATGCACATCACGTAGCCTATCCACAAATTGATTGGAAAAAATTTGGAGGGAATTTTGTAGAAGAGAACCTAGGTTTACACCACTCTTTCCCGACCACCCAAATTGAGCATTACGATCATTTTGCTGCCTTTTTTGATGCTTTAAAAAGAATCAATACCATTATTATTGATTTGGACAGAGACATTTGGACCTACGTTTCAATGGAATATTTCAAACAAAAAATCAAAGCGGGAGAAATAGGATCGTCAGCTATGCCACACAAAGTAAATCCAATTGATTTTGAAAACTCAGAAGGAAACTTAGGCATAGCCAATGCTATTTTCGAACATTTATCCGCTAAATTGCCTTTGTCAAGATTGCAACGTGATTTGACTGACAGTACTGTTTTGAGAAATATTGGAGTGCCTATCGGACATACTATAATCGCTTTTGAATCTACTTTAAAGGGATTAAATAAGTTGTTATTGAATGAGCCTAAGTTCCACGAAGATCTAGAGAAAAACTGGGCTGTAGTTGCCGAAGCTATCCAAACGATTTTGAGACGTGAAGCCTACCCAAATCCTTACGAGGCGCTGAAAGGATTGACAAGAACTAATGAGGCGATCGATAAGAAAGCAATTCACGGCTTCATTGCCACATTAGATGTCTCAGAAGCAGTAAGAACGGAGTTAATGAAAATTACTCCAAGTAATTTCCTAGGGATTTAAAGAACTAGAGAGAAAATGAAAATTCTTAGTTTATATTTTTTAGAATGTGACAAAAATGTTCGTTACTGCTAAAATTAAAAAAAATACTCTTCAAAAAAAGCTATCTTTATCGATAGCTTTTTTTAAGCTCTTTAATTAACTTCGCTTTTTGAAACAAATTCTACCTGCTTAACTAAATCACACTAGTCCAGATTGCAATGGAAAGCGAGAATAGCCACAACAATAAATTATGAGTGCCGCAGTAAAGATAGCAGAAACAACAACACATCTAGAGCCACTAATCAGCGACCTAGGATTAATCCTTATGACCGCGGGTATTGCCGTTTTGATATTTAAAAAACTAAAACAGCCTTTAGTTTTAGGATATCTGATTGCGGGTTTCTTGGCAGGCACCCATTTTGATTTTTTTCCCTCGGTAAGAGATGTCAAAAGTGTAGAAGTATGGGCTGAAATAGGTGTTATCATCTTACTGTTCAGTCTGGGTCTCGAGTTCAGTTTTAAAAAATTAATGAAGGTTGGAGGTACGGCCTCCATTACGGCTATCACGCAAATAATCACCATGGTGATGATGGGCTTTTTAGTGGGGAAGTGGATGGGTTGGAAACAAATGGACTGCATTTTTCTTGGGGTAATCCTGTCTATATCCTCCACCACGATAATTCTAAAAACTTTTGATGAACTGGGTGTTAAAGCTCAGAAATTTGCAGGAATTGTTATTGGTTCCCTTATCGTACAAGATATTATTGCTATTTTAATGATGGTTCTGTTATCAACGGTCGCGGTTAGCCAGCAATTCTCAGGCACCGAACTCCTCGTTTCTGTATTGAAATTAATCTTTTTTCTAACGATCTGGTTTATAAGCGGAATATTTTTCATTCCAACCTTACTAAAAAAAGCAAAACACTTATTGACCGATGAGATGATGTTAATTATCTCATTAGCTTTGTGTTTGATGATGGTGATTTTAGCCTCAAACGTTGGGTTTTCTCCAGCTTTGGGTGCTTTTATCATGGGTTCCATTATTGCTGAAACAACACAAGCAGAACAGATTGAACATTTAGTAAAACCTATAAAAGATTTGTTTGGCGCTATCTTCTTTGTTTCTGTTGGAATGTTAATCGACCCTTATACTTTATATGAATATGCCATACCTGTTATGATTTTGACTTTTATAACAATATTTGGTCAATCGATTAGTTCCACTATTGGTGCCTTAATTTCAGGACAGCCGTTAAAGCAATCTGTACAAACAGGAATGAGTTTGGCACAAATTGGTGAGTTTTCATTTATTATAGCCACTTTAGGGATGTCAATGAATGTAACCAGCGATTTTTTATACCCAGTTGTTGTAGCAGTTTCTGCAGTTACAACCTTCACGACACCATTTATGGTCAAGATGGCTACCCCATTTGCAGGCTTTTTAGAAAGAAAGCTACCTCGCAAATGGCTTAAAAAGATAGCACGATACAGCGCAAACACACAGTCGATAAAATCTGTGAGTACCTGGCAAATAGTCCTAAGAGCTCATCTTTTACAAATTGTACTTCATACCATAATTATCACTGCGATAATCCTATTGTCCTCAAAATTTGTATTACCGCTGGTAGCAGATTCACAATTTGGAAATGCTACCGCAGCTTTGATAACACTTATTATAATTTCTCCTTTCTTATGGGCATTATCACTGCATCGTGTTGCCGTCAAAGAAGTTGAAATCTTGAGACAGGAGCGTAAATATAATGGACCGATCATGATGATGATTCTATTTAGGATAGGATTAAGCATTTTCTATATCGGTTTTTTACTGAATATCTTTTTCTCACCAATAGTTGCATTTTTTGCCTTAATTATCGCAGTAGGCGTTTATTATTTTTTCCCGAAGCAGTTACATATACTATACCTTAAAATTGAAAATCACTTTCTGAAAAACCTCAACGACAGAGAAATAAAAAAAATAAAAAGAAGGTATGCTAGTTTAACGCCCTGGGACGGTCATATGACGACATTCCAAATTAATAAAGAATCAAACATTGCTGGTAAAACTTTAAAGACTTTACGCGTTCGCGAAAAAATGGGTATCAATATCGCTTTTATTAAGAGAGGAGAAATAATGATCAAAATTCCAACTAAAAATGAGCGTTTATTTCCTGGAGACGAAATTTGTGTGATTGGAACCGATGCACAAGTAAAAGAATTTAAAAACTATTTACTCCGAAACGAAATCGAAATTCCAAAAAATGTAGAAAAAGCAGAAATCATTTTACAGCAATTAGAATTAAACAAAGAAGAATTGATTGGGAAAAGTATTAGCCAGTCGCTGATAAGAGAAAAAGCTAACGGTATGGTTGTAGGTATCGAACGAAACGGAAAACGCTTACTTAATCCCGAATCCGATTTGATCTTAGAAAAGGATGATATTCTTTGGGTCGTAGGTGATAAAAAACGAATGAGCGAATTGTTCAAAAATTAAGACCAATAAAAAGGGGCATAAGTTTAAAACTTATGCCCCTTTTTAATTACATATGTACTTTCATTAAATTATCTTGAATAATTTGGAGCCTCTTTAGTAATTGTCACATTATGCGGATGACTTTCGTTGATTCCACTTGCAGTGATACGTATAAAACGTCCCGTTTCTTGCAAAGTAGGAATATCTATAGATCCACAGTATCCCATTCCAGCACGAAGACCACCAATGAATTGCTGCATGCTTTCGTTCAATTCTCCTTTATAAGGAACACGTCCCACAATTCCTTCTGGAACTAGTTTCTTAACATCATCTTCAACATCTTGAAAATAACGGTCTTTAGAGCCTTCTTGCATTGCTTCTACAGAACCCATTCCGCGGTATGATTTGAATTTTCTTCCCTCGAAAATAATAGTTTCTCCGGGAGATTCTTTAGTCCCTGCAAGAAGTGATCCAAGCATAACGCAATCAGCACCTGCAGCAATTGCTTTAGGAATATCTCCCGTGTAGCGAATTCCTCCATCGGCGATTACTGGAACTCCAGATCCTTTTAATGCTGCGGCTACTTCTAATACAGCAGAAAACTGAGGAAAACCTACTCCCGCTACAATACGAGTTGTGCAAATTGAACCAGGTCCAATTCCAACTTTTACCCCATCAGCGCCGTTTTCTACTAAATACAAAGCAGCTTCCGGTGTAGCAATATTACCTACAATTACATCTAAATCAGGAAATTTAGCTTTCACTAATTTTAATACGTCAACCACACCTTTAGTATGACCATGAGCAGTGTCTATAATTACAGCATCCACTCCTGCATTTACTAAAGCAGTCGCTCTTTCAACCGCGTCGGGAGTAACACCTAGAGCAGCAGCTACTCTTAAACGTCCAAACTTGTCTTTATTAGCATTAGGTTTTTGAGTCAACTTAGTGAT
>JBLIKQ010000086.1:0-11105 GCA_047635475.1 Porticoccaceae bacterium | reverse complement strand
AAAAAGAACAGCAATTGTATTTAGGGATGCTAACTGTTTCTCCGGAATTGCAGAATAGCGGTATTGGAAAAAAACTTTTGTATAATGCCGAAACACATGCTAAAGCATTGGGATTGAAAACAATTGTAATGACAGTAATATCAGCCAGAGATGAATTGATTGCTTGGTACAAACGTCATGGTTATTTTGATACCGGAGTAAGAGAGGCTTTTCCTGTAGGTGACATTCATATTTCAATCTCAGAACAGCCTTTGGAGTTTATGGTATTGGAGAAAAATATAATCTAATTTTAAGGCGAAAAAACATGTCTACTGAGGCGCATGTTTTAAAGAACGAACTCTTCAAATAGTCGCCGCGTCGTATTCTCTAAATCATCACATAATCCCGGATGCGGTCTTGAGGTTTGAATTACGGAACTACGCAAAGCGGTTAACCAACGAAAACGGGACGGAACATCCATCAATGAAATAGGCCCACCATCTTTGGTGCCATGTGCTACTTTTTCGAAAGCCAATAGATTCATTTGGATTTGTTCCACATCCGTTTCTGCCGAAAATAAAAGTGCTTTTTCCACATTAAGAGAATAAAGTACTTTTATAAATTTGGCTTTTTTGCAAAAAAGAACAATCCCTACATTGAGGAATTCTTCGCGCTCTACCTTAGGCACAACACGAATTACAGCATACTCATATAAGTTTTTCTCTTGCATTTTGCGCTTCCTTTATAAAAATTTCTGAATGATTTAATCGGGTTAATAGGAACTGTAAATATATATTTCGCAATTCTGCTACGGTATCTTCTACCTCTTCCCACTGCAACCATTCCTCTGGTATTAGGTTTACGATAGCTTCTAAGACTTCGGGAGTCAATAGTTTTTTGAAAGCGGTATCTGTTTCAGCCAATACTGACGCCTGCGGCAATAATACGTGGTCTTTTATTAAGGCAAAAGGACTTTGAGCGTGTTTTTCCCAATTGGTCCAAGAGTGATGAAAATACAAACTTGCCCCATGATCGATAAGCCATAATTCTTTATGCCAAATCAACATATTAGTGTTTCTGAAGGTGCGATCTACATTAGTGATGAAAGCGTCTAGCCACACAATTTGTGATGCCAAAGCAGAATCAACAACCGTGACAACTGGGTCAAAATTGATTGCACCCGAAAGAAAATGTAGTGCTAAATTCAACCCTTGACTTCCTTGTAGCAAATCCTGAATTTCCTCATCGGCCTCAGTACGTCCAAAAGCTTCATCAAGATTGGCAAAAACCAACTCTGGCATTTTCATACCTACAGCTCGTGCAATTTCACCGCCAATCAACTCGGCGATTAATGCTTTGACACCGTGACCAGCACCTTTGAATTTGAGCACGTATTTGAAATCATCGTCGGCTTCCGCCAAAGCAGGCAGGGAACCGCCTTCGCGCAAAGGAGAGATGTAGCGCGTTACATTTACGGTTCGAAGATTAAACTTGGTTTTCATATTCGGAATTTACTAATGCACAAACTTACAAATAACTAGGCTGAATTTCATGCTAATCCTTTTCTAAAAACCATCTAAATTAACCAAACTAAAGATTCACCAGTTCGTCCTGAAGCTTCGGGAGAGTAATGGTTTGCGACAGAAAAATTTTATGAAGTATTGAAAACCCAAACTCTATGGTTAGTTATCGCTATTATTCATACGCTCTTTAATTCGTTATTTATAAGATTTTCGCTATATTTGAGCAACCTTAAAAAGTAACAAATGAAAAAAAGTATCTATTTATTGTTAATTTTAGTTTTTTTCTCCTGTAAAAAATCAAATGAATTTGCGACAATTTCAGGAAAAATTACAAATACTGACGACCAAAAAATAAGCATAAATGGAGAGTCATTTGAGAAAGAAATCAAATTAAAAGCTGATGGAACTTTTTCAGCAGATTTACCCATTGAATACGAGGGAATCTATGTTCTTGTAACTTCTAAAAACTGGATGCCGATATATTTTTCTAAAGATTCTAATATAAGCTTAACAGCTGACGATTCTAATTTTAACAAAACTATAAAATACTCTGGCCAGGGAAGTATAGAAAATGAATATCTTGCCAAAAAAAAAATTATAATTTCTCAATTCTCAGACAAGGATCTCTATAAATTAAATGAAGTTGATTTCTTGAATAAAGTGAATGAAATTAAAGTTTCTATTTCAGACTTGTATGATAAAACTAACTTTTCGAATTCCTATTTTAAAGAAAAAGAAGCTTTGAATTTTCATTTTTTAGAGCAAAAATACTTTTTATTTTATAGAGGGATTCACGGTTATTTTGCACAAATTAAGGATTTCAAAGTCTCTGATAAATTCCCGAAATTTGATGAAAAAATGGATTTGGATAATGATGCTAATTTTTTATTTTCCACAGACTATGAAGATATTGTAATGACAAAGTTCTTTGAAAATATTAAAGATGATGTTGCTTCTTCATATATTACAGCTAAAGATGCAATCCCAGAAATCAAAGCCCTTAAAAGTCAAAGCATTAAAAACCGATTGATTAAAAATGGGATCTCTGATATTACTGCAAAAAATTTAAACTACGAACAATTATACAAGGAGTACGTTTCGATTACAAATGATCCTAAATTAATTGAAAACCTGACTATTTCTCTCAACAATACTAAAGCATTAGAAATAGGTAATCCCTCTCCAAAATTTGATTATGAAAACCATAAAGGCGGAAAAACCTCTTTAGAAAGTCTTAAGGGCAAATATGTCTATATTGATGTTTGGGCGACTTGGTGCGGCCCTTGCCATCAGGAAATACCATCACTGCAAAAAGTAGAAGAACAATATAAAGGTAAAAATATTGAGTTTGTGAGTATTTCAATTGACAAAATTAAAGACCGGGAAAAATGGAGCACCCTGGTAAACACAAAACATTTAGGAGGCATTCAATTATTGGCAGATAAGGATTGGGATTCTAAATTCATAGCAGCATATAATATTCACGGAATTCCAAGATTTATTCTCATTGATCCAAGTGGCAATATTGTAAATTCTGACGCTCCTAGACCATCCGAAGCAAAGTTAATTGATTTGTTTAATGATTTGAAAATTTAAGATTTAATAAAGCCCTTTTAGAATGGCTTTATTTTGTGAGGCTCATAAATGCTTTTCCCAGATAATGAACAATATCCGAAGCGATGAAGGACTGATGTCCCGTTTCAGGCAAAGCGATATCAGCCGTAAGTCCATGAACATAAACACCCAGCATTGCTGCATTCAATGGTTCATAAGATTGTGCTAATAACCCAGTGATAATTCCGGTCAACACATCGCCGCTTCCAGCTGTAGCCAAAGCCGCATTTCCCGTTGTGTTTTGGTAAACGGTTTCACCATAAACAATATGTGTGGGTGCACCTTTCATCACGACAATCAAGTCATACTGTTTAGAAAACGCGATCGTTTTATTAAACTTATCTTCCTCCGAATTCCAGTTACCTATTAATCGTTGCAGTTCTTTTGGGTGTGGTGTCAATATAGTTTTTGATTGTAATAATGCTAACCACTCTTTGTTAAAGGACAAAATATTCAACGCATCAGCATCGATAACAAGAGGAGTTTTATTGCTTATCAAAAACCGGTGAGCTGCTTTTTGGGTTTTAGGTTCCTGTCCCAAACCTGGACCGATTCCTATCGCCTGCGGTTTTATGTCGAATGCGATATTCGAAATGTATTTCTCACTTTCGTCCGTGAGCGTCATTACTTCTGGATTCGAAATCTGCAGAATTTCATAACCATATTGGGGAACGTAGGCCGTTACGAGTCCGCAACCAGATTTAAGGCAGGCCTTAGAGGACAAAACAGCTGCCCCCATTTTTCCATAACTTCCCGCGATAATCAATGCGTGTCCCTGAATCCCTTTATGCGTATTTGAATCAATGGATTTGCAGCGATTTAAGATTTCATTTTGGTCGATAGGAATGGGTCACTTCATTGTTAAATATTTATTTAAAAATACAAAAAATATGTGAAACCAAAGCTTAGCATAAGTTGTATAACTATTCCGATTGATATGTTCCCCACTTTTTGTTATTCATAAAAAAAAGAATACTTTAGTGTCCTATATCTACTAATAAAAACAAACCGATGAAAAAAGCATTATTCTTATTATTCTTAGTTGGGTCCATAAACAACTCCTACGCCCAAGAATCTGGTTTAAAGTCTAAAGAAGCCAAAGCTTCTGCCGCAGAAATTTTTTCTCCAGCTAATCTGGTTTTTAACCCTGATCAAAATGTTATTACAGAACATATCACTACCATTAAAGGACAAAAAGTACCTTACAAAGCAACTACTGGGACCATGCCTGTTTGGGATGAAGATGGAAAAGCAATTGCAGGATTATTTTATACTTATTATGAACGTTCAGATGTAAAAGATCATGCTTCCCGCCCGCTGGTTATTTCTTTCAATGGCGGCCCTGGATCTGCTTCGGTTTGGATGCATATTGCGTATACGGGACCTAAACTATTAAATATCGATGATGAAGGATATCCGTTACAGCCCTATGGAATCAAAGAAAACCCTTCTTCCATTTTAGATGTTGCTGATATCGTTTTTGTAAATCCAGTAAACACTGCCTATTCAAGACCAACAAGCAAAGACATTCCAACGACTAAATTTTTTGGTGTAAATGCAGATATTAAATACTTAGCAGATTGGATTAGCGGATTCGTGACCCGAACTAATCGTTGGGCCTCGCCTAAATATCTTATTGGCGAAAGCTACGGTACCACACGTGTTTCCGGCCTTGCACTTGAATTACAAAACAAACAATGGATGTATCTTAATGGCGTTATATTAGTGTCACCTACAACTTTAGGAATAATTCGCGGCGTAGCAGCTGATGCGGCACTTAAACTCCCCTATTTTGCAGCTACGGCCTGGTATCACAAAATGTTAGCTCCCGATTTACAGAATAAAGATCTGACCGATATGCTACCAGAGGTGGAGGACTTTACGATCAATGAACTTCTTCCTTCTTTAAGTAAAGGCGGCTCGCTAGACGAACAAAAGAAAAAAGAAATAGCCGCTAAAATAGCCCGCTACTCAGGTCTTTCGGAAAAAGTGGTTTTGCAAAATAATCTAGATGTTCCCTATAATTATTTCTGGAAAGAACTGTTACGTGATCAAGGTTTTACGGTGGGCAGACTAGACTCCCGTTATAAAGGAATTGACCGCAAAGACGCAGGAGATAGCCCTGATTTCAATGCTGAACTAACTTCGTGGCTACATTCCTTTACACCCGCTATCAACATGTACATTCGGAATGATTTAAATTATAAAACCGATTTCAAATACAACATGTTTGGTCCTGTAAACCCTTGGGATAGAACTAATGACGAAACGGCCGAAAACCTGCGTCAAGCAATGGCACAAAATCCCTATTTGAATCTTATGGTCCAGTCTGGCTACTATGATGGAGCTTGCGATTATTTTAATTCTAAGTACAATTTATGGCAAATGGATCCAGGCGGAAAGCTAAAAGACAGAATGACTTGGAAAGGCTACAGAAGCGGACACATGATGTATCTAAGAAAAAAAGATCTAGAAACGGCAAATGAAGATATCAGAGACTTCATAAAAAATTCTTTACCTAAACCAAGAGAAGCTGCGAAGTATTGATAAAGTTAAGCATCGTACTACTTCAAAATAAAGAAATAAAAATCCTAGCCCAGATAGCAATGAAAATCCTTTTCCTTTTTTTTTAAAGGAAAAGATTACAATGAATAGCTGGAAATAGCTCCAAAATACTACTGAATTTACAATTTTAATGCCTTAAATCTGATAATTTTTCAATAAATTAGCCATTTAAAATTTTATATACAAACACAATGAAAAATACTGCGCTTACGCACATACACGAGAGTTTGGGGGCCAAAATGCTTCCGTTTGCTGGATATAATATGCCGATTTCATATGAAGGGGTGAATGCTGAACATGAAACGGTACGAAATGCGGTGGGTGTTTTTGATGTTTCACACATGGGGGAATTTTTGCTTTCGGGACCAAATGCCTTAGCTCTGATCCAGAAAGTGACTTCAAACGATGCTGCAGTATTGACTGTCGGTAGAGCACAATATTCTTGTTTGCCTAACAATGACGGTGGTGTTATTGATGATTTGCTTATCTACAAAATGAAAGAAGAGGAATATTTATTGGTTGTAAACGCTTCCAATATTGACAAAGACTGGAATTGGATTGCATCACATAATGATTTGGGAGCAGACATGAAAAACATATCTGATGACTACTCTTTATTGGCGATTCAAGGACCAAAAGCAGTTGAAGCGATGCAATCACTGTCTTCAATTGATTTGGCTGCTATAAAATATTATCATTTTGAAGTGGCAGATTTCGCAGGATTAGACAATGTTATTATATCAGCTACTGGTTACACCGGTTCTGGAGGTTTTGAAATTTACTGCAAGAACGAAGATGCGGAACAAATATGGAATAAAGTTTTTGAAGCTGGAGCAGCTTTTGGAATTAAACCAATAGGATTGGCTGCACGTGATACTTTGCGTCTTGAAATGGGTTTCTGCTTGTACGGAAACGACATTAGCGACACTACATCTCCACTTGAAGCAGGATTGGGTTGGATTACTAAATTCACTAAAGAATTTACCAATTGTGAAAACCTTAAAAAGCAGAAAGAAGAAGGTGTCAATAGAAAATTGATTGCTTTTGAAATGCAAGAACGGTCGGTACCAAGACATGATTACGAAATTGTAAATGCGGCAGGAATTGTTATCGGAATTGTAACTTCGGGAACAATGTCTCCTTCTATGAACAAAGGAATTGGTCTGGGTTATGTTACTGTTGCTAATAGTGCGGTTGACAATGATATTTTTATCAGAATCAGAAAAAATGATGTTCCAGCTAAAGTGGTAAAATTGCCTTTCTACAAGAAATAAAATCATATTAAAACCAGTAGAATAATTGTATTTTTGCAACTCAATAAATTAATTTAGAAATGGGAAGAGCGTTTGAATTCAGAAAAGGCAGAAAAATGAAACGTTGGTCAGCAATGGCCAAAGCATTTACCAGAATTGGAAAAGACATCGTAATGGCCGTTAAGGAAGGTGGACCAAATCCTGAAGCCAATTCTAGATTACGTGCGGTTATCCAAAATTCAAAGGCAGCAAACATGCCTAAAGAAAATGTGGAACGCGCCATTAAAAAAGCAACAGACAAGGACACGGCTGATTATAAGGAAGTGCTTTTTGAAGGTTATGCGCCACATGGTATTGCGGTTATAGTAGAAACTGCGACTGACAATAATAACAGAACCGTTGCCAATGTAAGAAGTTGTTTTAACAAATGTAGTGGGACGATGGGTACGCAAGGATCAGTCGAGTTTATGTTTGACCATAGCTGTAACTTTCGTATTCCTGCAGAAGGACTAGATCCTGAAGAGTTGGAATTGGAATTAATTGACTTTGGTGCTGAGGAAGTTTTTGAAGACGAGGACGGTATTTTAATCTATGCAGCTTTTACCAGCTTTGGAACCATCCAAAAAGAATTGGAAAACAGAGGTTTGGAAATACTTTCTTCTGGATTTGAAAGAATCCCTCAAATCACGAAAAAACTAACGGAAGAAGAGATGGCTGATGTTGAAAAACTAATTGAGAAGCTAGAAGAAGATGAGGATGTTATGAACGTTTATCATACCATGGAAGAAGCTTAGGCGAGCTCATCTTATACTATATTAAACTCCAGTTGTACTGGAGTTTTTTTCATTTAATATTAGAATTCAATTCTAAATACACAACAATGTTATTTCTACTTCTAAGTATTTTATGTAGTGTTACCGTAGGTGTCATTTTCAAAATATCTCGAAAATATACAATCAGCACCTTGCAAATAGTGGCTTGGAATTACATTTTCGCGATTCTGTTATGTTATCTGTCATTTCCTCCAGATTTGAACGCTTTGGGTGCTAAAGCACCCTGGAGTATTTACATAAGTCTAGGCGTTTTACTGCCGGCAATTTTTCTTTTTCTGGCAGCATCGATAAAACATATGGGGATTGTAAAAACAGATGCAGCCCAACGGCTGTCATTATTTATCCCAATCTTAGCGGCCTGGCTATTGTTCAAAGAAGATTTTAACACGCTCAAGATCACCGCTTTTTTCATAGCCTTACCAGCAATATTACTTGTTTTGTCCAAAAAAGCAGAAAACAAAAATAACAAATGGATCTATCCTGCTGTAGTTCTGGTTGGGTTTGGAATTATAGATATTCTTTTTAAACAAATTGCACTATATACTAACTTAGCT
The DNA here is from genome assembly GCA_047635475.1 of Porticoccaceae bacterium. Taxonomy (GTDB): domain Bacteria; phylum Bacteroidota; class Bacteroidia; order Flavobacteriales; family Flavobacteriaceae; genus Flavobacterium. Next base: position 2,784 of record JBLIKQ010000086.1, on the reverse strand, counting down.
TTTACAAGCTCTCTTTTGGTTATCTTTTGCATAGCAATGATAATAACGGTTGCGGCTGTAGTCTATGAAATTATCTTCAAGAAAGTCAGATTGACCGGTGTCAACTTACTTTTGGGCGGTTTAGTGGGTGTATTTAATTTTGGAAATATCCTTTTCTACCTCAAAGCACATCAGGCTTTTGCCGAAAACCCATCTACAGTTTTTGCTGCGATGAATATGGGCGTAATTATTATCGGTAGTATAATAGGTATAGTTGTTTTTAAAGAGAAAGTTAGCCGTTACAATTATTTTGGATTACTGTTAGCCATAGTTGCTATTTTACTTATCACATTTTCTCAAATTCTCACTTAAAAAAATGTACTAAATCATATTTATAATCGGTATCTTACTTAACTAATTATTTTGTGAATAGAGCTTAATCAGTATTAGCTATTAAAGCAGAGGGTTCTTAGCAATCACGTATCCTTTTATATTTTATAAAAAACCTATAATTTTTTTACATGCTTGTAACTTCATTATATTTGCTTGATTTTTGATGAATTCATCGCCCTAAAAGAAGACGAGACCTCAAAACATAAGGAGTATCATATTTTAACAAAAAGAATATTATCACTTAATACAAAGAAGGAAATTAGTTTCTTACGACAATTTTCAATAGAATAAAGAAGCTGGATTAAATGAGTTTAGTTAATCCGCTAAATATTCCTAATAAAAGATATCGTTCCAAGGAACCTTTTAAATTATAACATCTATGACAAACAACATTCTAATTGAAAATCAATATAAAAGAACCAGTTTATTTGAAAAAGAAAATGTAAACTATTTAGTTCGCATTTTAAAAAGATTTAATACAGTACCAAAGGTAAATAATATTAATATTATCACCTCGACCACTGAGCCTAGCATTTTCAAAATTATTCCCAATAAATCGATTATAATTGGTTCATCCTTATTAGACAAGCCCATATTAGCTTTAGTTTATTTAAGATATGGTATCGAATGGCAACTATGGTATAAAGCTTTGAATAACGAAAAAAAAGATACTGTTTTATGTGATATTGCAGCACTTGAAGTGATTCGAATATTTTATAATTTACTACCTAAAGACGACAAAGAAAAATTAGAAAACCTAGATTATCTCTTAATTAATTTAATTAAGAATGTTACTGGTGTAAATATGAAATCTTTATTAAAAAACGAAGAGCTACAATCTTTTCATGGGTTGAAAAATTCAAAAACTGAACTTAAAGAATCCTGGAAACCTATTATTGAAAATCTAGCAAAACCTACTGAATACTTATTAATGTCCGGAGGTGATCTTAGATTAAATATTGATGAAATCCATTTGCTGAACAAATATGGATGTCGCCCTTTCCCAAGACCTGATGCCTTTACTTTTGCCTCGTCAACAGCATCAAGCGTTTCAAATTTTGCTTTTGATAAAACAGATAAAGTTAGAAGTATATTAATCCGAAATAGCTTGAAAAATGGTTTTAAGAATACTACTATCGATTTTTCTGAATTACTAAAAGATAACCTCAGAAAAATATTTAAATTAAATGAAGAGTGTGAAATAATTTTTTCACCTTCAGGTACCGATTCCTCTCTTCAAATAGCAGCTATAACGCAAATCATTTCCGATAAAAAGATAACACATATTTTAGTAGCTTCTGATGAAACTGGTAGCGGTGTCGCTGCGGCCTTGAAAGGATGTCATTTTGAAAGCACTACTGCCTTAAATTATCCAATTACAAAAGGCGATAAAATTGAAGGTTTTAGAGATGTTGATTTAATTAAAATCCCTTTTAGAGATGAAAATGGCGTATTAAAATCTTCAAATCAATTAGATGCAGAAGTATTTGATGCCGTTTCTAGAAATAAAGATCTAGGCAGACATGTAGTTTTGCATACGATGGATCAATCGAAGTTAGGCTATCAATCTCCTAGTGACGAATTCATTAAAAAACTAAATACACTCGATAATTTATCAATTCAAATAATTGTAGATGGCTCACAGCTACGATTAGATCCAAAAGACATACAAAATTATTTAAATAAAGGATATATTATCACCATCACAGGGAGCAAGTTTTTCACTGGTCCTCCATATTGCGGTGCATTAATACTACCTAAAAGTGTCAATAAATTAATTCATTCTGCAAAAAACACTTTGCCTAAAGGTTTAACTAAATATTACAATCATTCTGATTGGCCAACTTCATGGTTCTGTTCAAATGAATTGTCTGATGGTTATAACTATGGTTCCTATATGCGCTGGAATGCTGCTGTAGTTGAAATGGACAGGTATTACAAAACACCTATTTTATATCGAAATATGGGTATTGAGATGTTTTGCAATTTTGTAGATGAATCAATAAAAGAAGCTGCTTTTTTAAAGCCTATTTATGGTGATGAAACAAAAACAAAGAGTTACAGTAGTAGAGAATTTGGAATTAGAAATATCCGTACAATTTTTCCTTTCTTTATTTTTAAAGATAATGAAGTCTTATCAGTTGATAAAGTAAAAAAAATCTATACATTATTAAATTCTGATCTATCAGATCAGTTTGAAGACTCCTCTTTAGAAATCATTCGACTTGCTGCCCAAAAATGCCATATCGGTCAAGCTGTTAATGTAAAGTATACTAATGAAATTGAAAGCGCTATTTTAAGAATTAGTTTGGGTTCAAGAGTTATTTCTGAAAGTTGGGTCAATAGGGATATTAGTCTCTTTTTTAGAAACATTGAATTGCAAATGAGTCAGATAACAATCACTATTAAAAA
>JBLIKQ010000085.1:0-11241 GCA_047635475.1 Porticoccaceae bacterium | reverse complement strand
GCAAAACCTATGATCATTATCATAGATAACATTAATCGCAAGGCTATAATTTTGTTTACTTTCATACTAATTTAAAGGTGATAATTTAAGTGACGCAATATAATAATTAACCATTAATAGACAACACGATGTTGAATAAATTTATTTTAACGCTGTTTACATAACGAATTATACAAAACAAACGCAAATTTATACTTTTTATTGTTTGTTTTAATACCAAATGATTTATTTTTACTCATTCTACTATTTCATTAATAATACAATTTAATAAAATAATGCGAAAATTACTTTTGTTCAGTTTACTCCTGATTTCTTATATTTCATATGCCCAAACAAGAGGTGACGTTGCGATTGAATGGCTTGAAAAAACCGAAATGTATTATGGGGATTTTAAAATCAATATCCCACAGTTTTCCGGAAACGAATATCATTATGACGCTTCAAAAAAAGCAATTTCTTATACATTAAAAATCAATAATCCGGAATCTTTTGATGAAAACAACATTCAAATTAGCAACCTTATTTACGAATCTATTTCGGACTCAAAACTTGGCGATCTAGACATTGGAAGTATCCCAACATCTCCAGCCTCCTTCTTAACAAATACAAACTCAAGAGGGGTAAAACAATCATTTCTGACACTTTCTCCAATAATAAAAAGCGAATTCGGATTCAAAAAAATCGTATCCTTCTCCTACACCTTAAACAACGAAACTTCTAAGGCTTCACCAACAAATAAAATCTCAAATCCCATTTCCAATTCTGTTTTAGCAACTGGAGATTGGTACCGCTTTTACGTTGAGAAATCCGGAGTATATAAAATTTCTAAAAAGTTTTTGCAAGGGTTAGGGCTTAATACAAGTAATATAAACCCCCGAAAAATCAAAATTTATGGTAATGGGGGAAAAATGCTGCCACTATCCAATGCTATCTACTACCCTACTGATTTAGTTGAAAATGCGATTCAAGTTTTTGGAGAAAGCGACGGAACGTTTGACGATGAAGATTACATCTTATTTTATGCCGAAGGTCTTGACACTTGGAATGAAGAAAGTCTAACTCACAGCAATCTTTACGATGTCAAAGCCTATTACTATGTAACCATTACAGGAGACGAAGGCAAAAGAATAAGCGAAATGAATCAGCCGATAGGAGATAGCACTCTCAAAATAGCAAGTTTCGACGATCACCAATACCATGAATTGGATTTAGTCAATATTGCACGCCTTGGAAGACAGTGGTTTGGTGAGTCTTTTGACATTAACCTCGAACAAGAATTTGAATTCAACTTCCCTAACATAGATCCTAGCACGCAAGTAAAATTAATGATAACAGCGGCTTCAGCAGCATACACTCCTACTTCATTTCAAGTAAGCTCAAGCAATCAAAATATTGGAAAAATCTCGTTTCCAGCAATCAACACAAATTCAGCCACGGAATTTAACTTGGGGTATTTACCTTCTAACACTTCTTTGACTGGCTCCGAAAATATGAAAATAAAATTAACGTACAATAATAATGGTGTTCCAGGTTCAAAAGGCTTTTTAGATAACATTCGACTTATTGCTAAAAGGAAACTTCAAGGTTATGGAAAACAATTCAATTTTCAATATGACTTGTCTAATTCCAATACAGGCATTGTGGACTACACCTTATCTAATGCTAATGAGATTTCGCAAGTTTGGGATGTTACCGACCTCTATAATGTAACAAAAGTTGAAAACCCGAACCAAGCCTCTTTCTCCTTTAAAGCAGATTTAGGAGAACTTAGAAAATACGTTGCTTTAGATGCCAAGGATTACTTTGATCCTATACAAGACAACAAACCTACAGTCTCCAACCAAAACTTAAAAGGTACAGTTTTCAAAAATAGCCAAGGGAAGTTTGAAGATATAGACTATGTTATAATTACTCCCGTTTCCTTAGTAACTCAAGCTGAAAAGTTAGCCGATTTTCACCGCTCCTATTCAAAGCTGAACGTGAAAGTAATTACTACCGAATCTATTTATCAAGAATTTTCTTCTGGAAAACAAGACATAGCCGCCATAAGAAACTGCATTAAATATATATATCAAAACGCCTCATCTTTACAAAAAGCAATAAAATATATAAACCTTTTTGGAGACGCTTCTTTTGATTATAAAAACAGAATAATCAATAACACGAATATCGTCCCTATTTACCATGCCTTGAACAGCCGCTCATCTGGCGAAGCCTCCTTTGCATCTGATGATTTTTATGGCTTAATGGACGATAATCAAGGAAACATCACTTCGTCTTTTGGAGGTATCGACATAGCAGTGGGAAGAATGCTGGTGAAAGACTCTAAACAAGCCGAAGAGATGGTAAACAAAGTTCTAGAATACCATGACATTAAATCTTACGGGAGCTGGAGAAATAATATTGTGATGATTTCTGACGATTCTGACAGACCCTCTGACGCCAATCTTCAAAAGAAACACAACAACTTATCGGACGAAATCACAGCGGAAAAACCCTTTTTTAATGTCAACAAAATTTTACTGGACTCTTATATTCAGGAAGCATCTGCAGGAGGTTTTAGATATCCAGAAGCAAGAACAGATTTCTTTAATGCATTCGAAAAAGGAGCACTAATCTTCAATTATCTTGGACATGGTGGTGAAGACGGGTTATCCTCAGAGCGAATCTGGGAAAAATCTGATGGCCAAAACCTGAGTAATCAATATAAGTATCCATTGTTTGTTACTATAACCTGCGAGTTTTCCCGATTTGACAATCCAGTTAGACCGACTGCAGGCGAATATACCTATTGGAATCCTAAAGGCGGCGCCATAGCCATGATCACAACCATTCGATCAATAGGTCAATTTAGTGCTGAAAATTTTAATGACACGTTAGCGAAATACCTATTGTCCTATGATTCTAATCAATATGTATCCATTGCTGAAGCATTACGTCTAGCAAAAAATGCCAATCCTAATGCATCAACTAATGTAGTCTTTTATATCGGAGACCCCGCGTTATTTCTGGCGATACCACAACAAAAGATACGACTAACAGAAGTAAATGACGTTCCAGTAGGGCCAACTATTGACGATTTCAAATCATTGGCTCGCATAAAACTAACAGGGGAGATAACTGATGAAAACGAAAGCCTCCTTTCAAACTATAATGGAGAGCTATCTACAACAATTTTCGACAAAATAATCACCAGAGAAACTTATAACAATGACGGAAATAGTCCACCAATAAATTTTACGACTCTAGGGGAAACTATTTTTAGAGGAAACGCAACGGTTACAAATGGCAGGTTTGAATTTAGCTTCGTAGTGCCTCGGGACATTAGAATTCCCCTAGGCAATGGGAAAATAAGTTTCTACGCTAAAAAAGACCAACAACTTGAAAATAAAACAGGCTTTGACACATCAATAAAAATAGGCGGAATCAACAAAGATGCAGCCGAAGACAATAAAAATCCAACTGTAAAGTTATATATGAATGATGAAACTTTTCTTTCGGGAGGCATAACGAATGCATCGCCCTTTTTATTGGCCTTTCTCGAAGATGAAAACGGGATAAACACTGCCAGTGGCATTGGGCATGATATTGTAGCTATTCTAGATGGCGACGTTAGTAATCCTTACTTGTTAAACGATTACTATCAGACCAGTTTAGATGATTACACAAGTGGCAATCTAAGGTTTCCATTACGCAATATTGAGGTTGGCCTACACACCATCACTTTTAAAGCATGGGATGTATATAACAACCCAATAACAGCTGAAATTCAGTTTGTGGTAATGGGAGATGATAACATAACTTTGACGAATGTATTAAACTATCCCAATCCATTTGTGAATTACACTCAGTTTTGGTTTTCACATAATAGACCATACGAACCTTTGGCAGTTCAGATTCAAGTAATCACTATCACAGGAAAAGTGATTTGGACAAAAAACCAAATTATTTCAACGGAAGGATTTCTATCAAAAGAGATTAGCTGGGACGGTAGGGATGATTTTGGAAACAAAATAGGAAAAGGAGTTTATATATATAGGCTTACCGTCAAATCTAGTTTAACAAATAACAAAGCTGAAAAGATTGAAAAACTTGTGATACTTTAATAAAATACTATATTTGTTCAATCAATTTTAAATAATAAAATGAGAAAATTAATACTTTTTACTAGCTGTCTACTTGGACTATCTTTCGCAAACGCTCAAGACAGGGTCATAACAACAGCAGTTCCATTTTTATTGGTTTCTGCCGATGCAAGGGCCGCAGGTATGGGTGATATGGGTGTCGCAACATCAACTGATGTTTTTTCGCAACAATGGAATCCAGCAAAATACGCCTTCGCAATTGACCAACAAGGCTTCTCAATAAGTTATACTCCATACCTCACAGATTTAGCAAATGATATTTCGTTAGGCCAAATTACTTATTACAACAGAATTAGTGAACGAAGTGCCTTTGCAGCTAGTCTTCGTTATTTCGGTTTTGGTGACATTGAATTACGTGAAACTGGAGACCCTAACGAAGTTCCTAGAACTGTTACTCCAAATGAATTTGCATTGGACGGCTCTTATTCACTAAAACTAAGCGAAAGATTTTCTATGGCTGTTGCCGGAAGATATATTCACTCCAACCTAAAAGTAGTTACAGATAATGGAGATGCTACAGCAGCTAGATCATTTGCCATAGATGTAGCTGGATTTTATCAGTCTGAAGAAATTGCCTATAATGAATTTAATGGACGATGGAGAGCGGGATTTAATATTCAAAACTTAGGTCCAAAAATCAGTTACGATAATGATGAATTTAGCACGAATTTCTTGCCAGCAAATTTAAAATTAGGAGCTGGATTTGACTTCATTCTTGACGACTACAGTAAAGTAGCCTTAAATCTTGAGTTTAACAAATTATTGGTACCGACACCTCAAAACCCAGATTTAAATGGAGATGGAACAGTTACCGCCGAAGAAAGAGCGGAAAATTTTAACAACTATCGTTCGATAGGATGGGTTTCAGGAGCTTTCGAGTCCTTTGGAGACGCACCTGATGGGTTCAGCGAAGAGCTTAAAGAGTTTACTTACGCGGTGGGAGCTGAATATTCATATCAAGATTCATTCGCTATGCGCTTGGGTTATTTCAATGAAAGTGATTTAAAGGGAGCTCGAAAATTTTTCTCTCTGGGTGCCGGTTTTACATATAATGTAGTCAAAGTGGATGTGTCCTATTTATTTTCAGCATCGAAAGTAAAAAATCCTTTAGAAAACACATTACGTTTCTCTTTAACCTTCAACTTTGGAGATAAATACAATGAATACTAGTTATTAATAAAATCTAATTTTAAATCCAAATTTCGAACTTTTGAAATTTGGATTTTTTTTCCTAAATATACTAATGAAAGAAATAAAAATTACAACTAACTTCACTGCTTATAATGCCGTTGAAGAGCTACCAAACGACATCCAAAACCTAATGGAACAGGCAGTAGCCATAAGAAAAAATGCTTATGCTCCTTACTCCCGATTTCGGGTGGGAGTTGCTATTCTTTTAGACAACGAGAAAATTGTTTTAGGCTCAAACCAAGAAAATGCAGCATATCCCTCTGGCCTATGCGCTGAACGCGTAGCCATTTTTCAAGCGGGAGCCATCTATCCTGAAGCCAGGATTTTAAAAATGGCAATTACTGCGGCGTCAGACACAAACAAAACTACGATTCCAATCCCACCTTGCGGTGCTTGCAGACAATCAATAGCGGAGTATGAAATAAAGCAAAACAGCCCTATTCAAATATATTTTATGGGAGAATCAGGAGACATATATAAGTCAGAATCCTTAAAAAACTTACTTCCATTTATGTTTGATAAAAACTTCTTGTAAAAAACCTAAAAACTCGCTTTTTAATTTCTCTTGTCAGTTGGAATGTCTTATTTTTGCAATTCGCAAATTTGTGTGAGGAAACTGTTTTGCGTCATTAGGTACTAGTTGATAATACACTAAAAACTTTAGCAAAAGAACAATTGAGATGAAAGAAGTTACAAAAGAGGTTTATTTAAAGTGGTATGAAGATATGCTACTTTGGAGAAAGTTTGAAGACAAACTTGCAGCATTATACATACAACAGAAAGTCAGGGGGTTTTTACATTTATACAATGGTCAGGAAGCAGTCCTTGCAGGTGCGTTACATGCAATGGATTTGACTAAAGATAAAATGATTACTGCCTACAGAAACCATGTCCAACCGATTGGAATGGGTGTTGACCCAAAACGCGTAATGGCAGAGCTTTTAGGAAAAGTTACTGGGACCTCAAAAGGAATGGGTGGGTCTATGCATATTTTCTCAAAGGAACACCGTTTTTACGGTGGACACGGAATTGTTGGAGGTCAAATCCCTGTAGGGGCCGGACTGGCATTTGCCGATAAATATTTTGAAACTGGCGGTGTTACCTTGACCTATTTTGGCGATGGAGCGGCTCGTCAAGGTTCTTTACACGAAGCTTTTAACATGGCTATGCTATGGAAATTACCTGTCGTATTCATAGTTGAAAATAACGGTTACGCGATGGGAACTTCTGTAGAAAGAACTGCGAACCATACCGACATCTGGAAATTGGGGCTTGGATATGAAATGCCTTGCGGTCCCGTTGACGGAATGAATCCAGTAAAAGTTGCCGAAGCAATGACCGAGGCTATCGAAAGAGCACGCCGTGGTGATGGACCAACATTTCTTGAAATGAAAACCTATCGTTACAGAGGACACTCTATGTCAGATGCGCAATTATACCGTTCAAAAGACGAAGTGGAAGAATACAAAAAAATTGATCCAATCACACAAATATTAGATTTGATCAAAGATCAAAAATACGCTACTGAGGAAGAAATCGAAGTAATCGAGAAAAGAGTAAAAGCTTCAGTACAGGAATGTGTAACATTTGCTGAAGAGTCGCCTTATCCTGACGTACAACAACTATACGATGTAGTGTACGCACAAGAAGACTATCCATTTTTACCTCATAAACTATAAATCAATTATGGCAACAATTATAACAATGCCTCGTTTGAGCGATACTATGACGGAAGGAACGGTAGCGACTTGGCTAAAAAAAGTAGGTGATAAAATCAGTGAAGGTGATATCCTTGCAGAAATCGAAACCGACAAAGCAACAATGGAATTTGAATCCTTTCATGATGGAACACTTTTGCACATTGGGATACTAGAAGGTGAAGCTGCACCTGTAGACTCATTACTGGCAATTATTGGCGATGAAGGTGAAGACGTTTCTGCCCTACTCGAAGAAAAACAATCAACTAGTGATCCTATAAAAGAGGAAACTACTACAAAAAAAGACGATACTGAATCACCTACAACAGCTATACCTGAAGGAGTAGTTGTTGTTACTATGCCTCGTCTTAGCGACACAATGACCGAAGGGACCGTAGCAACTTGGTTGAAAAAAGTAGGTGATAAAATTGCTGAAGGTGATATACTTGCTGAAATCGAAACCGATAAAGCTACAATGGAATTCGAATCTTTCAACGAAGGAACTTTATTGTACATAGGTATTGCAGAGGGCGAGTCAGCACCAGTTGATAGCTTATTAGCCATCATAGGACCTGAAGGAACTGACATTAGTGGAATTGGAGATACTTACAAAGCTAAAGGTGATGAAGCAGAAGAAGAAGAAGAAGAAGCTACTCCCATTGCAGCTGAAGAGCCTAAACCAGCAGTAGATGCAAAATCGGAACCAATTGAACAAGAGACGTCAACTGATGGCCATCGTATTTTAGCATCCCCGCTGGCAAAGAAAATTGCAAGTGACAAAGGAATTCAATTGACTCAAGTTAAAGGTTCAGGCGAAAACGGACGTATCGTAAAAAGCGATATCGAAAACTTCACTCCGGCGACTTCCAAAACTCCAACAACTAGCACAACTGAAGCTGCGCCAACAGCTGCTAAAGCAGAACCAGCATCAGCTCCAAAAGTGTTTGTCCCTGCTGGAGAAGTTTTCACTGAAGAAATCAAGAATTCGCAAATGCGAAAAATCATCGCTAAGCGCTTAGCGGAATCTTTGTTTACTGCTCCACACTACAACTTAACAATTGAAGTGGCGATGGATGAAGCAATGAAATCAAGAATAACGATAAACAGCATTCCTGATACAAAAGTATCTTTTAATGATATGGTGATAAAAGCCTGCGCGATGGCTCTGAAAAAACACCCGAAAGTTAATTCTACGTGGAGAGAAGATTCAATTCTTATTAACCATCATGTAAATATTGGTGTTGCAGTTGCAGTTGAGGATGGGTTAGTAGTTCCCGTATTACGATTTACCGATGCTATGAATTTATCTCAAATTGGAGGCAACGTAAGAGATCTTGCCGGCAGAGCGAAAAACAAAAAATTACTACCTACAGAGATGGAAGGAAGTACTTTTACCGTTTCTAATCTTGGAATGTTTGGCATCACCGAGTTTAACTCGATCATCAACCAACCGAACTCTGCCATACTTTCAGTAGGAGCTATTGTAGAAAAGCCGGTTGTTAAAAATGGTCAGATCGTTATAGGAAACACCATGATGTTATCTTTAGCTTGCGATCATAGAACAATCGACGGAGCTACTGGAGCGCAGTTCTTGCAAACATTGAAACAATTCATAGAAAGTCCGGTTACGATGCTTGCATAAAACAAGAAATCTACTTTTTATGTATATTAAAAATCCCATTTTGAAATTTCAAAATGGGATTTTTTTAAAAGCATACATCAGTTACAGTCTTTTGTTTTTTTCCTCAATCCACCGAGCCATATATTTTGTACTTGTCAATGTATGATGTTGTAGCATTGCTCCCATAAAATTATTCTTCCGATGTTGTATTAAGTTTAATATTAAAATAGCTATGGTTTTCTTGAAATCTAATGAGAATAATTCTTGTGAAAACCGATGATTAATAATTGCAACTCCCCTGAGTTGTGCTGCTAACCAACTATGTTGATTCCGATATAATTCAATCGCTGAATTAGCAAAGCCTTCAGGATTATCATCAATAAAACCATTCCACTGCAAATCACCAGCCATGGCTTCGGCGCCAATATTTGTAGTTACACTCGGCGTACCACATACCATAGCCTCCAAAAGCTTGCCTTTTAAACCAGCACCAAAGCGTAAAGGGGCTAGTACTACTCGAGCGTTTTTCACCACTTCCTGCGCATCTTCAACACGGCCCATTATATGAAAACCTTCTTTTACATTATTGAGCTGCAACACCTTTTGAGAAGGATAAGCACCATAAATGTTCAAGACTGCTTCTGGAAAGCTTACTCTTATTAAGGGCCAAATCACTTCTTTTAAATACTGAACTGCATTCCAATTAGGTTCATGAAGAAAGTTACCGATAAAAAGAAAATTTTTCCTTTCAAAATATGAAGGCATTTCTTCTATATTTGCTATTTCTATTGGTTTTACTAAAAAAGGTAAATAATACAGTAAACCCTTATCAATTTTAAATACAGACTCTAATAACTCCATTTCAAATTCCGAAATCATCAAGGACAGATCGCAGCGCAAAATACTGGCAACTTCCCTCTTAGCAACATCCTCTACAAACAAATCAGTTAAATAAAAGCAACGCAATTCCTTAAAAGCTTTTTGCCGAGCTAGTCTTAAGCAATGTAAATCTTCTGTATCCAATACTCGTAATGCAGTAGGGCAGTTTTCGGCAACACGCCAACCAAACTGTTCTTCTATCATAAAACGGTCAAACAAAACTACTGTTGGATTTAACTCTTTTATAAAAACATCAAAACTAGAACTATTTAATGATATTGACTTTTTAGCCACATCCAAGGACTCAAGATCTACCATGTGAACACTATCCATTGCAGGACTTACAAAAGTAACATTATAACCCTCCTCTTTAAAGAGAGAGATCAACTGTATCATTCTGCCACCCGCGGCAGACGAATCGGGTTCGGGCCATACAAAACCAATTATTAAAAGCTTTTTCAGCTGGATCATAAATTATTTTATTTCAAATACAAAATAATGCAATTTAGCTGGCTTTACGATCATTTCAAGAAAAAATCGGAAAGAAAACACTAATTTTACTGAATAAAAAATAATGACATGTTAGGATTAAAATTAGCAACCGACCCTAGATGGGTAAATATAGTCGAATCAAACATAGAAGAAATTTTGACAGACCACGCTTGGTGTGAGCAAAAAGCTGCATCAAATGCGATAAGCCTCGTAACTCAGAATTCCGAATTAGAAGATTTAGTCACAGAACTACTAATTATTGCAAAAGAAGAACTTGATCACTTTCAAATGGTACACGACTTAATAAAGAGTAAAGGTTTAACTTTAGGAAGGGAGCGTAAAGACCATTATGTAAACGAGCTGTTTAAGTTTATGAAAAAAGACGGAAGCCGTAAAGATGCTCTCTGCGACCGGCTACTGTTTTCGGCAATGATCGAAGCTCGCAGCTGCGAAAGGTTTAAGGTGTTGTCAAAAAACATAAAAGATCCTGAACTAGCAAAATTTTACCATGATTTGATGATTAGTGAAGCGGGACACTATACCACTTTTCTAGGTTTCGCAAAAAAATATGCCGACAATATTGACGTGGACAAGCGCTGGAAGGAATGGATTGAGTTTGAAAACTCAATAATCATAAATTACGGAAAGAGCGAAACTATTCACGGATAAATAAAAAAGAAGCTCTACTATTTGCTTTTTCGTAATAATCATAACAAATTATAAATTAATAATATTTCAAAATCATTAAAAAATTAAATAAAAAAAGAGAGTAAAATCTTTATTTGTATTCTCTTTTTTTGAAAATTATTATTATTAAACCTATTTAACGAGACTAAATTTTCAACTCCTGTTTAGTGCATTACCTTCCTCAGTGCACAGGTGACCGAAGTTTATTTTCAATTCAGATTCTACAAAACCTTTACCTAAAATTCTATCAGCACTAATTCCTTTTGAAATTACATATTGAACTATCGCATTAGCTTTTTTTAGAAAGAGCCATATTGTACTCGTCTTTACCTCCCAAGCCGGTATATAACTTAATAAGACTTTTTAAATCTTGGTTTTATGGCATCATACAAGCCAACTTATCAAGCTTTTCAGCAGCTTAGTTAGCTTTGGTACTTCTGTTATCTTCAAAGTAAATTAGTTTTAATATTATTTAGCTCACATAAAAAAGTTAGGTACAAGTTATAAATTTGAATAAGAAAGTAAATGG
>JBLIKQ010000084.1:0-11248 GCA_047635475.1 Porticoccaceae bacterium | reverse complement strand
GCTTTTTAATTTGGTTAAATAGTCGTTCAACAATGGTTAAATCTTTAAGATTGTTTTTTTGTTTTTGTAAAAAAAATTACTTTTGATAAACATATAGAAAAAAATGAGCAATTTAAAACAATATGAAGAAGCTATTGTTAAGTACCATAAGGATTTACGAATTAAATCTCTTCCGGTTCTTTCTTTAGATTTTCATTATCAATTCATAAGGGAATTAGAACGTTCGCTTTCGGACTCCCGCAGCCTTAAAGGTATAGCATTCAAAAGTAAGTGGCAACAGTGTACAGATTGGAATATTGACGCACCTATTAGAGAGGAAGTTATAGTAGTTACTGATGCAAAGTTAGCTATCGTTTTTGCCTCTAGTAATATAAGGAAAATGAATGGTTATTCTCCAATTGAAGTTTTGGGTAAAAGTCCCAAAATGTTTCAAGGTGAGTTGACTGATAGTATTGTTTCGAGTGAAATAAGTGAAGCAATTAAACGACAACAATCTTTTGAAAAAACGGTTTTAAATTATAAAAAGAACGGGGAGGTTTATGTTTGTTTAATAAAGGGTTATCCTGTTTTTAATATAAAAGGTCAATTGAGCCATTATATAGCTTTTGAGAAGGCAGCATAAAAAACCTTTCTGATAGAGAAAGGTTTTTTAGTGTTTAAAGTAGTACTTCAACTAGTTTTTACTGTTCAGTTTTGATAGTAGACGTAATAACTCAATGTACAGCCAAACTAAAGTGACCATCAATCCCATTGCGCCATACCATTCCATGAATTTCGGCATTTTTTGCTCAGATCCTTTTTCTATTCTGTCAAAATCTAAAAATAAATTTAAAGCGGCAATTATAATTACAAATACACTAATTCCAATACTCATCATGGAGTTACCATGGTGGACTGGCTGGAATCCTGTGAACATAGAAAACAACCATGAAATTAAGTAATAGGTTGCAATAGCAAGTGTAGCTGCAACGACCACTGACTTGAACTGTTGCGTTACTTTTACAATTTTATATCTGTACAGTCCTAAACAAACAATAAAAGTGACAAAAGTGGCCCCAACCGCTTGTATTACTATACCGGGATACTTCGTTTCAAAAATTGCTGAAATTCCGCCGATAAACAAACCTTCAAATAATGCATATCCGGGGGCTAAGTAAGCAGAATGTTGCGGTTTAAAAGCGGCAATCACTACTAAAATTAAGCCTGCAATAGCGCCTCCAATTGTCGGAACAATGGGGTTCATACCATTAAAAGTCATCCACCAAACCACCATGGCTGACGCAGTAAGCAGTAAAAACAGAATCAAAGTTTTATTTAAGGTCCCAGACAAGCTCATTTGTTGGTTATAATCTATAACAGCTGCGTTATGTAGCTCGTCTTTTCTGGAAGCTGTTGTTGCAGAAAAAGATTTGTTAGTTAAAAAAGGATTTTTCGATTCGAAACTCATTGGAAATTAGGTTTATTTTTGGTAAATATAATTTAAAAAGAAATGGAATGGGGGTACAAAAAAATCCGTCTAGTTTAATTAGTAAACAGACGGATTGTTTTTTTGATTATCGTTAAGTTATTCTATTTCCGAAACTCTCATGGTGTTTACCATTCCTTTTTCTTTAATAGGCATAGCCGCTAAATTGATAAGGAAGTCACCTTTAGCTACATATCCTTTTTCTTTTACAATGTCGTTTATATCGATTACAGTGTCGTCAGTACTCACTACTTTGTCATAGTAATATGATTTTACTCCCCATAACAAACTTAATTGTGTCAAGATTCTTTTATTTGATGTAAAAACTAAGATATATGCTGATGGTCTCCATGCTGAAATTTGGAAAGCAGTATAACCACTATTAGTCAAAGTACAAATAGCTTTTGCGTTAATAGCATTTGCCATTAGTGCCGCATGGCGACAAATCGTTTTAGTGATAAAACGTTTTGTTTTTATTTGTGGTGTATTTTGTGGGACAGTGATTAGTGGAGAATCTTCAACTGCTTTAATGATTTGTGTCATTTTTTCGATTACTTGTACAGGATAATTACCGGTAGCTGTTTCTCCAGAAAGCATTACCGCATCAGCACCATCCATAACCGAGTTGGCAACATCGTTTACTTCGGCTCTCGTTGGAGTTAAACTAGTAATCATTGTTTCCATCATTTGAGTGGCTACAATTACAGGAATTCGAGCCATTTTAGCTTTGCGTATTAATTCTTTTTGCACAAGCGGTACCTCATGAGCAGGAAGTTCAACTCCAAGGTCTCCACGAGCAACCATTAATGCGTCGCAATAAGCAACGATCTTGTCAATATTTTCTAATGCTTCGGGCATTTCAATCTTGGCTACGATCGGGATTTTATGCTCAGAATGCTCGGCAATCAAATCCTGTAAATCTTTTAAATCCTGCGGAGTTTTTACAAAGGAAAGGGCAATCCAGTCTACTTTTTGTTCAATTGCAAAGATAGCATCTGCAATATCTTTTTCTGTCATTGCAGGAAGTGATATTTTTGTGTTGGGCAGATTAACTCCTTTTTTAGACTTTAGTTCACCTCCCTGTATCACTCTTGCAACAACTTCTGTTTTTTTGTCTGTTTCAACAATTTCAAAAATCAGTTTTCCGTCATCCAATAAAATTCTTTCCCCAGGATTAACATCGTTAGGGAAATTTTTGTATTTCATGAATACTTTTTGGGCAGTTCCAAGAATGTCCTCTGCAGTTGTGAAGGTTATTAAATCTCCATCGTTTACTACAACTCCTTCGCTCATGACACCTACGCGAAGCTTAGGTCCTTGTAAATCACCTAGTATTGCTGTGGTATACCCGTATTCATCATTAAGGTCTCTGATAATTTTAATTTTTTCTTTAACGTCAGCATAATCTGCGTGAGAAAAGTTAACCCTAAACACATTTACACCTGCGTCAATCATATCTTTTATGATTTCTCTTGTGCTACATGCAGGCCCGAGTGTGGCTACAATTTTTGTTTTTTTGTTTGTAATCATTTGTATTAAAAAATTAAATTGTTTTTAGATTTTATTTGATTAGTATCTACTGCGTATATGGCAGATATATGGTCAATGGTATTTAATATTATCTTTATTTTTGACACATCTATAGCGTCTGCAGTCTTATCAATTTTTAAAAAAAAATCCGCTTTCTTAATTTCTGGCAACAAGAAGACTTTCCTTGCAGTTTCCATTGCTATATCAGAAAATAAATTTTGGAGTGTTTCTTTTTTTTGCTGGTACACTTCGTTTTTATTTTGGATCAAATTCCAAGAAATTGCATTTTCCAGGTCGTAATAATAAAATCTGGAAAATTTTGTTTCTCCTTCTTTTATATTAATTTGAACTTCATCCTTACTTTTGCTTAAATTTATAGGTAGTTTTTGATTGATGAAATAAGCTAATCTAAAATCTTCTAATGAAGTATGAATAGCAATAAGATTATAATCTATTTCGTCAAAGTCGCCAAGATCCAGTTTGTGAATTGCCATTTGATGATAAATTAAGTTGTAAATATAGTGTATCTCATGAAGTAATAATACACTAAAGAAGCATGTTTTAGCTGATTTACTAACGAAAACGATGTAGTTTTAAGCAAAAATATACTATTTCTTATCCATTTTGTCTTGAAATGCGAAAAAGGCACGTTGCGATGCTTTTTCTTCCGCTTTCTTTTTTGAAGTAGCTCTGGCTTTTGCAATTACTTTACCGTCGATGCTTAATTTTACGCCAAATAGGCGTTGTCCGTCTATCGCGTTATCTTCAAAAATATCGTAATGAAATATTTTCTTTTCTTTTTGACACCATTCTATAACCAAACTTTTATAGCTGATTACTTTTCCTTCTAACCGGGAAATGTCAACATATGGAACGACCACTCTTTTTTGAATGAACTTTTCGCAATAGATATAACCTCTATCAAGGTAAATCGCGCCTATTAAAGATTCGAAAATATTACCATGAATGTTTTCGCCAAAATGCTGTATCGGTACTTTACTTTCGATAAATCGGATTAAATTTAGGTCTTTTCCGAGCTCATTTAGGTGTTCTCTACTTACAATTTTTGAACGCATCTTGGTTAGGTAACCCTCGTCTCCGTGGGGAGCTTCGCGAAAGAGATACGCTGCGATTACTGAGCTTAACATTGCATCGCCGAGAAACTCTAAGCGTTCGTAATTAATTATGTTTCCGGAAGGGTCAACACGACTGGAAGAACGGTGGGTAAATGCCGTTCTATAATAGTTTAAGTCTTTAGGGGGGAACCCTAAAATTGTGGATGTAGCTTCAAAAAAAATCCCGTCTTCTGGAGAACGGGATTTTGTAAATATTTTTCTTAATCTATTCATGTAAATTAGAATTCTAATTTTTTAACCAATACACATGCATTGTGTCCGCCAAAACCAAAAGTGTTGCTCATGACCACTTTCATGTCTCTTTTTTGGGCAGTATTAAATGTAAAGTTTAGTTTTGAATCAATATTTTCATCATCTGTAAAGTGATTAATTGTAGGCGGAACTATTCCGTATTTCATCGATAGTATGGAGGATATAGTTTCAACTGCCCCAGCTGCCCCAAGTAAGTGGCCAGTCATTGATTTAGTTGAATTTAAGTTCATGGTGTAAGCATGTGTACCAAAAACATGTTCAATTGCTTTAGACTCTGCTAGATCTCCAAGAGGAGTCGAAGTACCGTGCATATTGACACCATCAACATCAGTTGGTTTTAATCCGGCATCTCTCAAACAGTTTAACATCACATTCTTTGCTCCTAAGCCGTCAGGATGTGGGGCTGTTATGTGATAGGCATCTGCTGACATACCACCACCACCAATTTCACAATATATAGTAGCGCCGCGGGCAACTGCGTGTTCGTATTCTTCGAGAACTAATGCTCCTGCTCCTTCTCCTAATACAAATCCATCTCTGTCTTTGTCCATAGGTCTGGAAGCTGTCTTTGGATCGTCATTTCTTGTGGATAGCGCATGCATAGCATTAAAGCCACCCATTCCCGCAATAGTTACCGCAGCTTCTGAGCCACCAGTCACCATAACATCTGCGTGCCCTAGACGTATGTAATTGAATGCGTCTATAATTGCGTTTGTAGAAGAAGCACAAGCCGAAACAGTGGCGAAATTGGGTCCTCTAAAACCATATTTAATAGAAATATGTCCACAAGCAATATCCGATATCATTTTTGGTATAAAGAAAGGGTTGAATTTTGGGGTACCATCACCAGCAGAATAATTCAACATTTCTATTTGAAAGGTTTCTAAACCACCTATTCCCGATCCCCATATAACGCCAACTCTGTCTTTATTTAGTTTTTCAAAATTGAAAGCTGCATCATTTATGGCTTCTTCAGACGAAACCATGGCATATTGAGCGTAACGGTCCATTTTTCTGGCTTCTTTTCTGTCCAAGAAATCTTCGACATTAAAGTTTTTCAATTCGCAAGCAAATTTCGTTTTGAACTTTGTAGGGTCGAAGTAAGTTATTGGGGCAGCGCCGCTTACGCCGCTAATAAGTGCATTCCAATATTCCTGAACATTATTTCCAATAGGAGTAAGAGCACCTAAACCCGTAACAACAACTCGTCTTAATACCATAACTTCTCTATTTTGTTATCTTTAAACAAATAAAACCCATGCTTCCTTTGCCATATTTTTATTAGAAAAGAGCCATGGGTATTACAATAAATATCTTTTGATTGAAATTCAATCTTAATTTAATTTTCTAAAATAATAATAACACCCGCATGCATAGATGTAAGCGGGTGTTTAGATTATTATTTTTTAGCTTCTTCGATGTAAGAAATAGCTTGACCAACAGTAGCAATGTTTTCTGCTTGATCGTCTGGAATTTGAATGTCAAATTCTTTTTCGAATTCCATAATAAGCTCAACTGTGTCCAATGAATCAGCCCCTAAATCATTAGTGAAGCTTGCTTCTGTTACAACTTCGTTTTCGTCAACGCCTAGTTTATCTACGATAATCGCTTTAACTCTTGATGCAATGTCTGACATAATCTTTAATTTTAGAATTTAATTTGTTGGCAAAAATAAAGAACTTTATTTTAAAACAACGAATAAGTTGATAAATGTGATACCTAAATTATAAAATAAATTTAAACAAAGACTTCGCAATGTTATTTATTTTGAATTTTTATGCCTTTTTTTGCCTAATATAAAGAGGGTAAATCATGAAAAAAATAGTCGTTTTTGCTTCCGGATCGGGTACTAATGCTGAAAATATCATAAAGTATTTTGCTTTAAATGAAACGGTAACGGTGGTGGCTGTTTTTACAAACAATCCAAACGCTAAAGTTATTGAAAGAGCTAAAAATAACGACGTGGCGACCGAAGTTTTTGCTAAACACGAACTAAAAGAAAGTAAAGTACTACAAAAACTAAAGTTAATTGGGCCAGATTTAATTGTTCTTGCGGGGTTTTTACTGAAATTCCCTGAAAATATTATTTCAGCTTATCCTAATAAAATAATAAATATTCACCCAGCACTATTACCTAAATATGGTGGAAAAGGCATGTATGGTATGAATGTCCATAAAGCAATCGTCGATAATAATGAAAGGGAAACAGGGATCACGATCCATTATGTGAATGAAGATTATGATGAAGGAGGAGTTGTTTTTCAAAAGAAAATAATTTTGACAGGAAGTGAATCGGCAGAAGACGTAGCTGAAAGCATATATGAGCTGGAACATAAATATTTCCCGGAAGTAATTGAAAAATTGATAACTGATAACTCTAAATAGTGAAGACTTACGACGTACACATCTATACGGACGGCGCCGCCAAAGGAAATCCAGGAAAAGGGGGATATGGTGTTGTTATGGAGTGGGTAGGAAAGCCCTATAAAAAAGAGCTTTATGAAGGTTTTCGACTTACAACTAATAATAGGATGGAATTATTGGCAGTGATTGTAGGTTTGGAAAAACTAAAAAATCAGGATACCAGAGTTTTAGTAATTTCTGATTCTAAGTATGTGGTAGATTCAGTTGAAAAAAAGTGGGTTTTGGGATGGGAAAAAAAGGGCTTTGTTGACCGGAAAAACTCAGACTTATGGAAACGTTTTTTGGTTGTTTATAGAAAGCATAAAGTAGATTTCAAATGGATAAAAGGTCATAACAATCATCTGCAAAATGAAAGGTGTGACGAATTAGCGGTTATGGCTTCCATGCAAAAGGCACTTTCTGTTGATACATTTTATGAAAATGTAGTAGATAAGTTGCTGTAATCCCTTAATTTATAGGTTTAGAAATTAGCGAAACTTTACATTTGTTACTCTTTGCAATTTTATACTTTATAAACTATCTTTGCACCTTAATTCGAATCTCAAAATAAATGAATAAATTATTGATTGTTGGAACAGTTGCTTTCGACGCCATTGAAACTCCTTTTGGCAAAACAGATAAAATTTTAGGCGGTGCAGCAACGTACATTGGTTTGTCTGCTTCTTTTTTTAATTTACAATCAGCTATAGTTTCTGTAGTTGGAGATGATTTTCCACAAGAGCATTTAGATTTATTGATTAAAAGAAATATTGATATTTCTGGACTTGAAGTGGTAAAGGGTGGGAAAACCTTCTTTTGGAGCGGTCGCTACCGCAACGATTTAAATTCACGTGATACTCTTGATACTCAATTAAATGTTTTAGCTGATTTTCAACCTAAAGTACCTCAAGATTTTAAAGATGCTGATGTAGTGATGCTAGGAAACTTGCACCCACTAGTACAAAGTAGTGTTTTGGACCAAATGGAAACGAAGCCAAAATTAGTAGTTTTAGACACTATGAATTTTTGGATGGATTGTGCTTTACCAGAATTATTGGGGGTTATAAAACGTGTTGACGTTATAACGATTAATGATGAAGAAGCGAGACAGCTCTCTGGAGAATATTCTTTAGTGAAAGCTGCTGCGATAATTCAGGCCATGGGACCAGAATATGTAGTAATCAAAAAGGGGGAGCATGGTGCACTTTTATTTCATGACAAAGAAGTGTTCTTTGCGCCGGCGTTGCCATTAGAAGAAGTGTATGACCCAACAGGGGCTGGTGATACTTTTGCAGGTGGATTTGCAGGATTCATAACGCAAAGTGAAAACGTCTCATTTGAGAACATGAAAAATGCGGTAATATATGGTTCAAATTTAGCTTCTTTTTGTGTTGAGAAATTTGGGACTGAAAGAATGGTTGCTTTGGATAAAAAAGAGGTGATGTCAAGATTGAAACAATTCAAGTCATTGACACAGTTTGAAATAGTATTATAATGCTTTGAAACCCCGGGAACGGGGTTTTTTTGATTTATAATAAGTTGGGAGTGCAAAAAGAAGAGCCCTCTTATTTGTAAGAATTTATAATTATAAACAACAACACAACAAATAACTACACAATGAGCGATGCGTTACAACATGAATGCGGAATAGCCTTAGTTAGACTGCTTAAACCGCTTGAATTTTATAAGGAAAAATACGGAACTGCTTTTTACGGGATACAAAAAATGTACCTCCTTATGGAAAAGCAACACAATCGTGGACAAGATGGTGCAGGTTTTGCAAGTATAAAATTAGACATGGAACCGGGAGAGAGGTATATAAGTAGAGTGCGTTCTAATCACGCTCAGCCTATTCAAGATGTTTTTGCGCAAATAAATGACAGAATAAATGAGGAAATGAGTTCTCATCTTGAATACGCTGATAATGTATCTCTTCAAAAGACAAATATTCCATACATAGGAGAATTGTTTTTAGGACATGTACGTTATGGTACTTTTGGTAAAAATAGTATAGAAAGTGTTCATCCTTTTTTACGCCAGAGTAATTGGATGCATAGAAACCTTATATTGGCTGGAAATTTTAATATGACCAATGTAAAAGAGCTATTCGAAAACTTAGTTGAACTGGGTCAGCATCCAAAAGAGATGGCAGATACGGTTACGGTTATGGAGAAAATAGGGCATTTTCTAGACAAAGAAGTAATGCAATTGTATCAAGATTGTAAGCAAGAAGGTCTGTCAAAAAGAGAAGCTTCTCCAGTTATTGTCGAAAGATTAGATATTGCTAAAATTTTGAGACGTTCGTCAAAGAATTTAGATGGTGGTTATGCTATGGCGGGACTTTTGGGGCATGGCGATTCATTCGTGTTTAGAGACCCTGCAGGGATCCGACCTGCTTATTTTTATCAAGATGATGAAGTTGTTGTTGTGGCTTCAGAGAGACCAGTTATTCAAACCGTTTTCAATGTACCATTTGAGAAAGTGCAGGAAATTGAACCCGGCAATGCGTTGATAATTAAGAAAAATGGAACTGTTACAATGGAAGAAATTCTTGAGCCAACAGAAAAAAAAGCCTGCTCATTTGAAAGAATTTATTTTTCTAGAGGTAGCGATGCTGAAATATACCAAGAAAGAAAAAACTTGGGTAGATTGATTCTGCCTGCAGTTCTTGAATCGATTGATCAAGATACTGATAACACTGTTTTTTCTTATATTCCTAATACTGCTGAAACTTCTTTTTACGGTTTAGTAGAAGCGGCTCAGGATTTCTTGAACCAACGTAAAAATAATTTCATTTTAGAAAATAGAAATACACTGACCAAAGAAACATTGCAAGAGCTTCTTAAGGTAAAAATACGTACTGAAAAAGTTGCTATCAAGGATGCTAAACTTAGGACGTTTATTACAGAGGACAGTAGTCGCGATGATTTAGTAGCCCATATTTATGATGTCACTTATGGTGTTATAAAACCAACAGATAATCTAGTGATTATAGATGATAGTATTGTACGTGGGACTACCTTGAAAATGAGTATTATTAAAATGATGGATCGCTTGAATCCAAAAAGAATAGTTGTTGTTTCTTCGGCACCTCAAATACGATTCCCTGATTGCTACGGTATAGACATGGCAAAACTAGAAGGTTTAGTGGCGTTCAAAGCGGCATTAGAATTGTTGAAAGAAAGAAATTTGTACCATATTGTAGATGAAGTTTATGCTAACTGTAAAGTTCAAGAAAACTTTAAAGACAGTGATATGGTAAATTATGTTACCGCAATTTACGAGCCTTTTAAACCTCAAGAGGTTTCTGATAAAATAGCTCAAATGTTGAGCTCTCCTGAAATAAAAGCGGAAGTGAAGATTATATTCCAAACCGTTGAAGATTTACATATTGCTTGTCCTAAAAACTTAGGAGACTGGTATTTTACCGGAGACTATCCAACTCCAGGAGGTAATAGGGTTGTGAGTCGTGCATTTATGAATTTCTATGAAGGAAAAGATGCAAGAGCATATTAAAAACCATGGCATTGTGTAATTAAACGATTTTATGGGTTGTTCACCTAAATTATTTGGTCAGAATACATATCTGCCATAGATTCGGAGAGCGATAAAATTAGTAGGTTAAGTCTATGGTAGATTTGGGACAAAAAAGGTGGAAGAGATTCCACCTTTTTTATTGGAATAAGGTCAAATAATGAGAACAGAGGAATAACGAATAGGCTAAGAGTCTATTCGTTATTTTTATTTAAATCAGCTTCGTAAAATTCAGAAACGAGTAGGCGTAAAAAAAGAATAGACAAACCAACTTTTCAGTCAATTTGTCTATTCTAAATGTTATTTAATCTATGTATCTATGAAAACTATTTCTCAGAAGCATATCTTCTAGAAACTTCTGTCCAATTAATTGTGTTGAAAAAAGCTTCAATATAATCGGGTCTTCTGTTTTGGTAATGCAAATAATAAGCATGTTCCCAAACATCCATTCCCAAAATTGGAGTACCACCACAACCGATACCCGGCATTAACGGATTATCTTGATTTGGTGTTCCGCAAACATCTAGTTTTCCACCTGGGTGAACACAAAGCCAAGCCCATCCTGAACCAAATTGTGTAGCTCCCGCTTTGCTGAATTTAGCTTTAAACTCATCAAAAGATTCAAAAGCACTTTCAATTGCAGTTAGCAAGTCTCCAGTAGGAAGTCCGCCACCGTTTGGAGTCATAACAGTCCAATATAGATTGTGGTTATAAAAACCACCACCATTGTTTCTAACAGCAGTATTTTTCATATCTAGGTTAAGTAGAATATTTTCTATCGTTTTACCTTCCATGTCAGTGCCAGCAGTAGCCGCATTAAGGTTAGTAGTATATGCGTTATGATGCTTTGTGTGATGAATTTCCATCGTGCGTGCATCGATATAAGGTTCTAATGCGTCATACGCATAAGGTAATTGAGGTAATTCAA
>JBLIKQ010000083.1:0-11260 GCA_047635475.1 Porticoccaceae bacterium | reverse complement strand
AGTAATGCAATCAAACAGTTATTCTTATGAAATTATCTTTCTGGATGATGGAAGTACTGATAATTCGTGGTCGATTATTGAAGGTTTTGCTTCTGAAAACCCAAATGTAAAGGGAATTCGTTTCATGAGGAACTTTGGTAAATCACAAGCGTTGCATGCCGGTTTCGCAAAAGCTCAAGGCGATGTCATTATCACGATGGATGCCGACTTACAAGACAGCCCTGAGGAAATTCCAGGATTGTACACTATGATCACGAGTCATGACTTTGATTTGGTTTCTGGCTGGAAAAAGAAACGATACGATTCTGTTGTCGCTAAAAACTTGCCTTCCAAATTATTCAACTGGGCTGCAAGAAAAACTTCGGGCGTAGAACTGAACGATTTTAATTGCGGATTGAAAGCATACAAGAATATTGTTGTAAAAAACATTGAGGTTTCGGGTGAAATGCATCGCTACATTCCTGTTTTAGCAAAAAACGCCGGTTTTGGAAAAATTGGTGAAAAGGTGGTACAACATCAAGCGAGAAAATACGGTGAAACTAAATTTGGAATGGAACGTTTCATAAATGGTTTCTTGGACTTAATAACCATTTGGTTTCTTTCCAGATTTGGAAAAAGACCAATGCACTTATTTGGAGCGATGGGCTCACTTATGTTCATAATTGGTTTCATGCTTGCCGGGTACATTGGGGTTTCAAAACTATATAATATGTACAATAACATGCGCTATAGTTTAGTTACGGACAGCCCCTGGTTTTTTATTGCGTTAACCACAATGATTATCGGAACCCAACTGTTTTTGGCAGGATTCCTTGGCGAAATTATTTTACGCACTAAAAACAACGAGGAGCGTTATAAAATTTCAAGTTCCATTAATCTATAATTTAACCCAAGCCTGATAGTAATGAAAATCATTCTGAGGCACTGTCTAGAATATTAAGATTGCAAAGGACATCAGGACTCGAGGGAAGCGAACTGCCAAAGTAAATAGCTCCTGAGAAAATAAAATACTTTAAAAACTTAAACTAAAAACATACCGAATGGAAATCAAACAAAACATTTTGGACGCAGTAAACGAATGGCTTACGCCAACATTTGATGAAGCAACTCAAGAAGCCGTTAAAGAATTGATGACCACATCCCCTAAAGAATTAGAGGAAAGTTTTTATAAAAATTTAGAATTTGGTACTGGCGGAATGCGCGGAATAATGGGCGTTGGAAACAACCGAATTAATAAATATACTCTTGGAAAAAGCACTCAGGGTCTTTCTGATTATTTACATGTTGCATTTCCTAATCAACCCATAAAAGCAGCTATTGCTTATGACTGCCGCCACAACAGTGACACTTTGGCAAAATTAGTTGCTGATGTTTTCTCTGCTAATGGCATTGAAGTCTATTTATTCTCAGAATTAAGACCAACACCAGAATTGTCATTTGCTGTTAAACATTTGGGCTGCCAATGTGGAATCGTACTTACTGCTTCACATAACCCTCCAGAATATAACGGATATAAGGTCTATTGGGAAGACGGGGGGCAAATCGTACCGCCAGAAGACGAAAGAATTATTAATACGATAGAAAATTTAAGCTTCGACCAAATCAAATTTAAAGCAAACGAAGACCTAATTCACTACATAGATACTGAAGTAGACCAGGCTTTTATAAAATCATCTATTGAAAACGCAAGCTTCAATACGGCTACTACAGCAAAAGAAAACTTAAATGTTGTATTCACCTCTTTGCATGGAACTTCCATAACTTTGATTCCTGACACTTTATCACAAGCAGCTTATACCAATGTGCATATCGTTGAAGAACAGAGAGTTCCAAATGGAGATTTTCCAACAGTGAAATCTCCAAACCCAGAGGAACCAGAAGCATTGGTCATGGCATTAGCTTTAGCTGACAAAACCAATTCAGACATCGTTGTTGGGACTGATCCTGATTGCGACCGTTTAGGGGTTGCTGTTCGTAATAACGAAGGCCAAATGACTTTGTTAAATGGGAACCAAACTATGATTTTGATGACTGCATTTCTATTAGAACAATGGAAAAAAGCAGGGAAAATAAATGGAAAACAGTTTGTGGGGTCTACCATCGTATCAACTCCAATGATGATGGAACTGGCAACCAACTACAACGTGGAATGCAAAGTGGGACTTACTGGTTTTAAATGGATTGCTAAAATGATTAAGGATTTTCCCGAATTGGAATTCATAGGTGGCGGAGAGGAAAGCTTTGGATTTATGGTAGGTGACGCCGTTCGCGACAAAGATGCCGTTGCAGCTACTTTATTAATATGCGAAGTTGCAGCTCAGGCAAAAGCAAAAGGAAGCACGGTTTACAAAGAGTTATTACAATTGTATGTAGAAAACGGCTTCTACAAAGAACACCTAGTTTCGTTAACCAAAAAAGGAATCGAGGGATTACAAGAAATTAGCCAAATGATGGTTGATTTACGCGAAAACCCATTAAAAGAAATCAATGGTCAAAGAGTTATTATGGTCGAAGATTATCAATCTTCAACAGCAACAAATTTACTTGATGATTCCGTCACAGCAATGGATATACCAAAATCCAATGTTCTAATTTATTATACTGAAGACGGATCTAAAATTTGCGCCAGACCAAGCGGAACGGAACCGAAAATAAAATTCTACATCAGCGTAAATGCCGAACTAGATTCTGTTGAAAATTTCACTGAAGTGGAGCGCATTTTGAACGAAAAAATTAAAAACATTATTATTGCAATGCAATTGATCTAAACGAATGGACAAAAATTTAATAAAACTTCTTCCCTATACAAAACCATACAAGTCTCATATTGTCTGGAACGTGATATATAACATTTTATATGCTTTTTTTAGCACTATTTCAATGTTAACCATTTTCCCGGTGCTTGAAGTACTTTTTGGCAAAACCAAAGTCATACTAAAAGAACCCATATATACGGGAATAGGAAACTTAAAGCAGTTTGGTTCTGATTTTTTGTATTATAAAATTTCAGAGTTAACAAAGGACAATGGTATACAAGTAGCTCTTTTATTTGTTGTTTTAATGGTAATCATAACTTTTTTATTCAAAAACCTATTTAACTACCTCGCGTCTCACCATATAATGCACCTGAAAAATGGTGTTTTAAGAGATTTGAGAAAATCAATGTATAAAAAAATTGTAGAATTACCCATCTCCTATTATTCCGAAAAAAGAAAGGGAGATATTATGGCGCGTATGCTTGGTGATGTAAATGAAGTTCAAAACTCTTTTTTTTCAATATTAGAATTAGTGGTAAAAGAGCCTCTCACCATTGTCTTTGCCTTAGTAACCATGTTTATTATAAGCACAAAACTTACCTTATTTGTTTTGATTTTTATGCCAATTTCCGGATGGATTATTTCAAAAGTCGCTAAAAATTTGAGAGCACAATCCCTGCAGGCGCAAAGAGAAAGCGGCTTCCTAATTTCTATTGTAGATGAAACTTTAGGTGGCCTGAAAGTAATTAAAAGTTATAATGCCGAGACTAGCTTCAAAGGGAGATTTAACGATTCAGTAACCCGATTATTGAATTTAACAAACAGTATAGGTAGTAAGAATAATTTAGCTACGCCATTGAGTGAGTTTTTAGGAGTCACTACAATTGCAATCTTACTTTTTTATGGAGGAAATTTGGTTTTAGTCGAAAAAACACTAGATGGCTCTGCCTTTATCGTTTATCTAACATTGGCGTTTAACATTCTTACACCAGCCAAGGCAATCTCTAAAGCTTCCTACTCTGTAAAAAATGGACTTGCCGCTGCAGAACGGGTTTTTGAAGTGCTGGAAGTTGAAAACGAAATCACTTCTAAGAAAAATGCTATCGATAAAAATACTTTTGATTCAAATATCACGATCAAAAATATTAACTTTAAGTATGAAGACGAAACTGTTTTAAAGGACTTTTCACTTCAGGTAAAAAAAGGACAAACAATTGCGCTCGTAGGGCAATCTGGAAGCGGAAAAAGTACGATTGCGAATTTATTGACCCGTTTTTACGACGTAAATGAAGGAACCATCAGTATTGACGGGACCGACATAAAAGATATCAATTTACAGTCCCTAAGGGGATTAATGGGATTGGTGACACAGGATAGCATCTTGTTTAATGACAGCATAAAAGCGAACATTTCATTGGGGCAACAAGATGCCACAGATGATGAGATTATCGAAGCTTTAAAAATCGCCAATGCCTATGGGTTTGTAAAAGACTTACCCAAAGGAATACATACTAACATTGGAGACAGTGGAAATAAACTTTCTGGCGGACAAAAACAACGGTTGTCAATTGCTCGTGCCGTTTTGAAAAACCCACCAATCATGATTTTGGATGAAGCAACTTCCGCACTGGATACTGAAAGTGAAAAGTTCGTGCAAGTTGCATTAGAAAACATGATGCAAAACAGAACATCTATTGTCATCGCACACCGTCTTTCTACTATTCAAAAAGCGGATTCTATTATAGTGATGCAAAAGGGTAAAATTGTTGAGCAAGGAACGCATGAGGAGTTAATTGCCCAAGACGGAATGTATAATAAATTAGTGTCGATGCAGTCGTTTGAATAGCTAAACCGAAAAATCGAATTTAAAATCAATCAAAATGGTTATTTTTACTTAAATATTTAAATACCTTTAAATTCTGAAATGTATCTAACTAATCCAAATATCAACCTTACAAATGATCCAGACACTATCGTTTGGAAGTATTTAGACTTGTCCAAGTTCTTGGATTTGTTGATGTCCAAAAAACTTTTCATGTCAAGGTCCGATAAATTCGAAGACCAATATGAAGGTACATTTAGCGAGCCTACTTTTGAGGAAATTAAAAAACTTTCGATAAACAATCCTGACTTTTTACAATATTACAAGACACATAGAGAAAAAGTAGCTATTAGCAGTTGGCACATTAATGAGTACGAATCCTTTGCCATGTGGCAAATTTTTACTCAAAACAGTGAGGGGCTAGCCATTCAATCAACAATAGGAAGATTACAGAAAGCTTTAATTCCTGAAAATAATTACAAACAGTTTATTGGAGAGGTAAACTATATTGATTACAAAAAAGAATACATCCCTTTTGACGACATGTTTTTTCCTTTTTTATTCAAGCGAAAAAGCTTTCAATATGAGCGCGAAGTCCGCATTATTACTGATGTGGCTGAAAACAAGACAACTCTCAATGACGGACTAAAAATTAATGTAGATATTGATCAGCTTATTGAAACTATTTACATCCATCCAAAATCAGAGAACTGGTATAAAAATCTAGTCATTGATTTGGTAAAACAACTAGGATTTAACTTCGCCATCGAAAAATCAGATCTTGAAAGTGACATTCTGATTTAAACTTTATTCCTTGTTTTTATATCGGTTCGTAGGTGGATACTTTCCATTCTCCAGTTGACAGATCAACATAGTTATAATGCACAACATCATTTTTATCAAACTGTCCATTTTTATTAGTGTCTTCAACGGTCCTAAAATATAAACGGTTTTTTGACTCTATCAGATTCCAATCAATCAATTCTTGAAAATCTGCAGAGATTTTAGTAAACTTCTTACCGCTAATATCACTCAAGTACAAGCATTTGATATCACTGCTGTCCAATTTACCGTCTTTATTCGTATCCAAATCAAACATGGTATACACCATAACTTGTTTCTTAGCTCGATCAGAAACTGATTTTAGGTAAGTCGCAGTCAATATCAAAGCGGGCTTATCCGTTAAGGTACTAATCGAATCGGAGTCGGTTCTCTGAAATTTAAGATTCTGCAAATAGCCCGTAATTTCATTTTCTCCATAATTAGAAATCGTAAAACTTAAGTCTATCACGCTCGACGATCCATACCTTGCTTTTGTACCTCTTTCATAGACACGCAAATCAGCGATTGGATGAATCAAATAATTAGTTCCGTCCATCTGAATGGGTAAGTCGGAAATAGCAACTTGAATCGAATCTATTTTTGCGGTTGCTTTTGCTTTATTAGCGGCGTCGTAAATTACTTTTGGCTTTTCAACCTCTTCCTTGCAACTGGCCAAAAATAAAATTGCCATACCTAATAATGCTATATGTAACTTTTTCATAATGATCTAATATTAAAAAATAAAACCAAATGTAATCATTTTTAAAAATGCTTCTGAAACTTATGCTTAATTTATATGATCCACTAGTCGAATGATTTTAGAGCAGCATCAGCTATTTACTATAATCTAGCACTCAACTTAACATTAAAAACTCTGGTAGTCATATAATTTGGAATAGCATATTCATTTTTGGAGTACGCGTCCCGAACCCATGTATTGGTAATCGCATTTTGATTATTGAAAAGATTAAAAATTTCAAGTCCTAAAGAAAGTTCCTTGAAATTTCCCAACCAATTCGTACTTTGCTTTCCAGAGTTGCTATCAATAAGTACTTTAGAGAAACCCACATCTACTCTACGGTAATCATTCAATCGGCCTTGGTACAAATAAGGATCTGCATAGGACGGAGCTCCACCCGGCAATCCTGTATTATAAACCAAATTCAGATATAATTTTACACTTGGAATATTAGGCATATAATCCTGAAATAAAAGTGCAAATTTAAGTCTTTGATCTGTTGGCCTTGCGATGTACCCCCTATTATTACTGTTTTCTTCTGTTTTAAGATAGCCAAAACTTATCCAAGATTCCGTTCCGGGAACAAACTCTCCATTCAATCTAAGGTCAAGTCCTTGCGCATATCCCTTAGCGAAG
Source organism: Porticoccaceae bacterium (assembly GCA_047635475.1). Classification (GTDB taxonomy): domain Bacteria; phylum Bacteroidota; class Bacteroidia; order Flavobacteriales; family Flavobacteriaceae; genus Flavobacterium. The sequence continues at coordinate 4,485 of JBLIKQ010000083.1, read as the reverse complement.
TTAGAAGCAGCATAACGAATTCTGACATTATCAATTGTATAAGTGTTAACATCAGTTAAAGATTTATAATATACTTCAGAAACCAGTTTAAAAGGCCGCTTCCACATTTTGAAACTATAATCATTGCTCAATACCAGATGAACAGATTGCTGTGCCTTGACATTGGGTTTAACTAGTCCATCGGCATCTCTTAGCTCTCTGTAAAAAGGAGGCTGATGATATAGACCTCCTGACAGTCTAAAAACCATTTCTTTGTCCCAGTCTGGCTTTAAAGAAATTTGAGCTCTCGGACTAAAGGTAAACTGAGCCTCTCCTATACTATTTGCACCTGAAACCTCCCAACTATGTAACCGCACTCCCGCATTATAAGAAATTTCAGCAGTCCCTAAACTCTCCTTTCTACTCCACTGTCCATAGCCTGAAAACCGGTTGATTGTATTGAAATTAATCGCACGTATGTTTCGATATGGAGCTAATGGTCCTTGATAAGATGAATAAGGCTGGTCATTTTTAGGTGAATTAAAAATTGGTGGATTGATAGAGAATCCAGCCGAGTCGATTACTTCCCATTCCACAACTCGATCGCGGATCGACTCACGAGTATATTTGACTCCCCATTCTATTTCGTTTTTTCTCCAATCGTGGAATCCTTTTACTTCAGCGTTTACAATCAAGGCATCCAGATCATTTCGAGCATGATTTAGTTGAGAACCAATTCCTCTAGTGAATGCAACATCCCCATAAGTTTCTGACCCTATATTTGAATCTAGCTCCCCTAAACGGTATTGAGCTGAAATATCAAAATGCTCTTGCTCCAAAGTATGAAAAACAGAACCGATAAATTTCAATGTAAAAGTGGGGCTTGCCGCAAATGTAGTTTTCACTGCCCCAAAGTAAGTATCATATTTATCCTTTTCTTGTCCTTCATAAAAAACAGAAAGTACCATCGGCTGGTCAATAGTACCAAAATTAGTTTGACGCGTCAGTGGTTGGTATTGATATTTATTTTGAGAAATATTTCCAAGAAAACTCCATTGCCATTTGGCGGAAGCCTCATAATTTATATTTGTTTGAATATCAGCAAATGATGGCGTATAATTAGTTTCAGTATCTTGACTTTTTACCAAAAGGCTGTTGTTTCTGTACCTAACTCCGGTTATTGCGGTCCATTTCTTGTTTTTTGAAACAGCATCAACAGAAAAACTTCCTCCAAGAAAACTAGCTTCAAATGTGGCTCCAAATTCTGAAGGTTTTCTATATCTGATATCCAGAACAGAGGATAATTTGTCGCCAAACTTAGCTTGAAAACCACCAGCCGAAAAATCTACGTTTTGTACTAAATCAGTGTTGGTAAAGCTAAGTCCTTCTTGTTGCCCAGATCGAATCAAAAAAGGTCGATATATTTCAATCTCATTTACATAAACCAAATTCTCATCATAATTTCCGCCTCGAACTGCATATTGAGTACTTAATTCATTATTGGAGTTAACACCTGCCAAAGTCTTCAAAATATTTTCAATACCAGCATTAGCCCCCGGTATTTTACGAATAACGTCCGCAGCAATGGTTGTTATACCCTCAACACGTTTTCTATTATTTGACGTCACAATTATTTCACCCATTTGCTCTTGTTGCCCATTCATTACCAAATTGAACTCCAGCTCTTCGTTAGTTTTTAAAGTAAGGGAAACTGTAGCTTTTTTAAAAGAAACATGTGTAAAAATGACTATCAGCTTTTGATCCCCTGGAACCTTGAGTACGTAAAAACCGTTAGCATTAGATTGCGTTCTACTGCCAGAACAATAAACATTTACGTTTCCGACCGGTTGATTGTTTCCATCAAGAATAACCCCTTTTACTCGAGCTGATTGAGCAAAAGACGAAAACCCCAGTAAAAATGTTATAAAAACAAAAAATATTTTTTTTATATTCAAGCTGTGTAATTTATTATTGTTTTTGACTTCTAAAAAAATGAGTCTCAAAGATAGTCGAGTTTCCTACATTATCGTTGATCACGACTTTTAAATCATTGGCCCCTTCCGCAACGATACCGTCACTGAAATTATGTGTTATTTTCTTTGTTTTATTATCATATTCGAATAAAATCCAACTTCCGTTCAAATAACCATCATAAGATTTTATTCCAGATCCGCTATCATTTATGGTTAACTGAATCATTTTCTGTGTACTTATCCATTTCCCTTCTATAGATTTTGCAATTGAAATCGTTGGCGGCGTTGAGTCAATTGCCAAAGTATATTTTCCCAATGACCGAACCCTTGCAGAGAAAACATTATCTTTTCTACTAGTAAAATTATATCCAACCCTGCCTTTTGAGTCAATATCCGCAATGAAAACTTTTTCTTTTTGGGCATCAGTGTATTTGTCACTCTCCATAGAAATTTGGAAACGAGAATGAACAGGCACCGTGTCATCGTGTAAATACAGGAAACCATCCTTAACATCAAAATTCATGTCGAAATCTTCATAAAAAGTTTCAGAAGGAAAAAAAACAGAGACGTTGTTTTTAAAAAAATTATTGTCTTTATTTACTTTTACAAAATAATTTGACACTACAGCTTCTTTTTCAACAATAGCAGTAGAAGAATCAAAACCGATTGGAACTGAAATAGTATTTAAATTACCATAAAAGTCGGAAACTTCGATACGATACACAGAGGTCAGATTAGGTAGTACTGTTATAATTCCATTTGCGTCATCCGTTTTTATTATGCTTAATTTATAGGGCTTGGTCATGAATAATTTCTGCACCCTTTGATACGTCTTTTTGTATTTAGAATAATCTATCAATGCATTTATATATCGCATTTCATCGAAAGAATAGCTATCAAATTGATACCCAAAACTAGGTTTCCCATTTAAAAAAGCCTCAATTTTATAAGCACCATTCCTATTACCCGATACATTGTCATAATCAACTGCTGTTACCCCAAATCCTATTTTACCATTAGCTGAAACTTTGTTCGATAAATAAGACCCATCTTTTTGCAAAGATAAATTGAGTAGCAAAGGGCGTTTCGACTGGTTCACGGTTGTTTTGCCATCCAAAGGATATACATATACTGCAGACACAATAGGCTTTTTAGTATCTTTTATATCCTTATCAAATCCAAATAACAAAGGGTTAATTACTTTTTCTGTTTTACTGTCCCGAATTTCAAAATGCAAATGAGGTCCTTCAGAGGAACCAGTATTACCAGAAAGAGCGATAGTTTGTTCCTTTTGCACGGTCAGTTCATTAGGTTTTAAAAACAACTCTATCTCAAATGATTGTTCTTTATAATGTGCCTTCTTTATGTACTTATCAATAGCACCCGTTGCATTCTGTAGATGACAATATACTGACGTAAAGCCATTGGGATGTGTGATATAGATTGCCTTTCCATTTCCAAAAGTCGAAATCTTTATTCGGGAGATGTAGCCCTCTGCGGCCGCATGCACGTCTAGACCTTCCTTTTGCAAGGTTTTGAAATCAAAACCTGCATGAAAATGATTTGGCCTTAATTCCCCAAAGTTTCCAGACAAAATCATTGGAGTGTCTAAAGGGGAAATAAAATAGTCTTTTGGATACAGAGTCTGAGCAAAACCGTTAACAGAAATTAATAGAAAAAAAACAAAAAATCTCATGACATACATTTTTGCTAAGATAAAAAACAAATTCATTAAGCTTTATAAAAAAAAACATAATCTATAACTATCTATATTACATTTACTTAGTTATTTTATAATAAAAAAACAAATAAAATATTGTAATAATAAAAACTAATACTAAATTTGTGATATTAAGTAATGAATAGGATATAGAATGAGTGTAATTGCAGAAATAATTGATACTCTTGAAAATAAGATTGAAAAACTGATTATAAAAATAAAAAGTTTAGACAAAAACAATCAAGATTTAAAAATAGAATTAACAAAATCTGCAAACATTATACAAACTCAATCAATTGAGATTGAAGCGTTTAAATCGCAATATGAGACACTTAAGATTGCCAACTCACTACTAGGCAGTGACGATAATAAAAGAGATACAAAATTCAAAATAAATTCTTTAATTCGCGAAATTGATTACTGTATAGCACAGCTATCTGATTAGTAAAAAATATGGACGAAAAGCTTAAAATTAAAATATCAATTGCTGACAGAGTATACCCGCTAACGGTTGAGCTGTCTCAGGAAGAAGGATTGAGAAGTGCTTCAAAAAAAATTGATATAATGATGAAGCAATTTGAAGAAAATTATGCTGTCCGTGACAAGCAAGATGTTTTAGCCATGTGTGCTTTACAATTTGCCTCACAATCAGAACAAAAACAGATTGACAACTCTATTAATGGTGAAGAAACTATTGACAGAATTAAAAAAATCAATGCGCTTTTAGATCAATATCTCGACAATTAAACGTTCTTTACAGAAACTAAGATACTGCCTACATTAGTTCACATTTGGTAAACTCAACACTAATAA
>JBLIKQ010000082.1:0-11270 GCA_047635475.1 Porticoccaceae bacterium | reverse complement strand
TTGCGTTCCTTCCATTCCATTTTAGGCTCAAAATAGCTAAATGCTTTTGAAACAAATAGATTAATCAATGGATTGCTGTGTCTGATCAATCCGTACATACTAAATGGTTTTGCTCCCACAGAACTCTTAATCTCTAAGGCTGTCCTAGCAAAAACAATCCGTTTGTATCCTTTATTGATAGAATAACCAATCATGTCATATAGCATGTTTAGATAGAGCATTTTTTCACGTTGGTACTTTCCATCATAACCCAGAAAATAAGTGTCTATGTCACCTCCGTTTTTTATTAATGTGTTAAAGCCTATTAACTCGTCCCCTATAAAATATCCGTAAAAAAGGAAATTATCTTTTAATAATTTTTTTAAAAATACAAAATGATATTCAGTCAAATAAAAAGTATTGAATGGAGCGTTTTTGGCTACATTCATATACAACTGATATATTCTTGAATTGTATGTCGTAATTTCTTCAAGCGACATTTTTTTTTTAGAAATACCATCTGCTTTTTTGCGAGCTCTTTTGTATTGATCTCTATACTTTTTACTCGTGTCAAGGATATAGTCGTCAAACGTCTTCCAAGATTCTCTAATCTGAAAAAGCATATTAGGCTGGGTACTGAACTTATAATACGATTTAAATTCCGGAATCTCAAATGGTTCTACTTCGGATTTTGAAAAATCTTTAAAAATAGTTAAATGTATCTTTTTGCCGTTGGAATTAAAAATTTTCTTTAACTCCTCTGCAACTGTTTTTAACAAAATCACTCCTTCCTGTCTACACAGTTTTTCATCAAAACAGCAGCCGTTTTGACCAGTTAACATATTGTTCCCCATTACTAATACATTGGAGCTGAAATTTTTGAAAACAATTTCACGAACCTTTGTTTTTAGGCGATAGTCGCGTTCTCCAAAAGAATGAACATCGCGTAGGTCAATATATTGGGATAAAGCCAAACCAACCAATTCTTCTTTAAGAAATAAACCGATGAAATTACATACCATATTTTTCGGAGCTGCCTGTTCTAATACAGTCAAATAATCTTTGGAAAGGAATATGTTATTAATTGCCAAAGAATCCCAGTTAGATGGCAGGTCTTTGGTGAAAGAATAAATTTTAAAAGAAAAATCTGGATTCAAGTGATGAAGAAATTAATATTTGTCTAAATTACCATATTAACTTAAAATAGGGAAGCATTGGACCAATTTTAATTAACTTTAATGAAAAAAGAAATTATGGACATTTACAATAATGAAACAGCTCAACCTCTCTTGAAAGATTTAAAAAATTGGACTTTTAATGGTAATGGAATTGAAAAAAAATTTGTTTTCAAAAATTTTAGTGAATCTCTAGGATTTATAGTGCAGGTAGGGCTTTTGGCTGAAAAGCAAAGCCATCATCCTGAATTGTTTAATGTATACAATAAAGTCAATATTCGCCTGTCAACGCATGATGCCGGTGGAGTTACTGACAAAGATTTTGATCTTGCAAAAGCGATAGAAAAACTACTTTAAAAAAAGTCTGCTGCCATTATCAAAAAAAACATTTAATTATGAACAGCTACCTCTAGCTTCTCCTCTAAACTCCATTTCTTGTATTTCATATATCAAAGGTATTATTTGAAATTTAAAATATCACTCCGAACTTATTAGGGACTAAACTAGAATCGAGAAATCAAATTGGAAGTGAAGCCAGTGTAATTATTATTGAATTTTTCAGAGTACAAAATGTAAACAACAAACTCATCCATAGGAATTGGATTTAATAAAAAAAAACCTCCTATTTCTAGGAAGCCTTCTTAGTAGCGGGAAATATGAATCTCGAATCTCTGTCCGCCGCGGCGGATAAGAACCCTCCGACTATTAGTTTGCAATCAATTTTTGAATAAATTCTATTCCTACTCCAGTTTTAAAGTGTTTTTCTCTTTTCATAGCTTCCGATTTAGAATTTACATATGGGTGGAGAATAAAAGAACATCCGCACCATGAGCTCCTTATTTACACCCCTTCTATAGAAGAAAAAAATACTTTACTAAACAAGTTGGTTTTTCTTAGTGGTTTTAGTCCTATTGATGTTTCTAGCTTAAAACAGAACATTCCCTACTACTTTTAAGCTGGAGGAACTCTTTATAAACTAGATAATGACCCTTGGCCAGATGAATTTTGGAGTAAAGAAGATAGGGCTAATTGGAAAATATCATATAAAGAGCCTGAGAGAAAGGAATATTTAAAAGCGAATCCTGGTGAAGCGCAAGAGAACTTAGGAGAGCCCTTTGAAGTTAAAACTGATATACAGGTTGAAGGATTAAGACTTAAAGGTTGGTCTGAAGGAGATCCTTTTTAGTAAGAATGTATTTCTGTTTTTTTTACTATTTTATATGGATGCACTAAATCTTCAAATGAAGTAAGTTTACAAATATAAATTACTTTATAATGATTTAGATGAGCCTGTTAAAAAAGTTGATTAGTTACAATCTAATGATTATAAAATTGATTAAATAGTGATTCTTTTAGAGATGCATCTTATTCTTTCTTTTTATAAAAAATATTTCAGAGTTTTGTCTATGAATATTAAAAGAATGCTTTTATTGATTATACAAAGCACAGTGTTAAAAATAATTAGACTAATAAGTTATTAACAGTCTAAAAATTAGAAATACCACAACCTTTTATAATTTTAATAGTTTGATTTTTAGTGCTTTAATCATAATAGGTCTCCTGGAGAATCATTTACATCAACTTTAAAGACAGATAACACCTAAGCTGTTAATAAGCAGTCCCCTTATTATTTGGATACATACTATTTCATGTATAATGTTTACTATTCTGCTAATCTGAATAAGATAAATCTGAAGTTTAAATATAATAATAACATTTTCTTAAAACCACTGTCAAAAGACTTATTTTCAATAATTTAAAAAAATATATTAAGATTAAAATAAAGATATACATTCATTTTAAGAGGTTATTTGAAAATAAACATTCAAAAAAATGAAGAAAAACTTAAAAGACACAAAGTTAAGTTGGGATGTCTATAAGCTTGTAGACAAAAATACAGGTCTGCTTGGAATTTTAAAAAATGCTACTCTATTAATTAGAGAAGAAGCTTATGGAATGATAATGAACAGTAGATTATATTATATTGTAGACAAGGATAGGTTAAATTGTTTATTAAATAAAGGACTGGAAATACAAGCTATGAATCTGTTTACAATATTGTCAAAAAATATCTTAAAGAAATTCAATATCTGTCTTAATAAAAATGACATACCATTTTGACAAACTCCTTGCAAAGGAAGTTAACAAGTCCACTCAGCAAGTAAGATCCTATATAAGAATCTTAATTGACCAGAATATCTTACACGAAGGGGTAATTAGTGGTCAAAAGCACTTAGGAAAAGTACTTGTCATCAATCCTTACCTTTTTAAAAAAGAAAGGCTTATACATGATTCATTGAAAGGCTTATTTGATGACTTTTGTAATTAACAATTTTAGACGAATAACTATACATTTACTGCTAGTTTTACTGCCAGTTTTAATCAATTTACTGGCAGTTTTGTGTATATTTATTTCTTAAAAATGGCAGACAAAACTATATTTAGTGACTGTTTAAATAAGTATTGTAAAGTAGAGACTCATAAACCCCTGTATATTTAATTTTACTGCAAAAAAAAAGAGTAAGCATTTCTGATTACTCCTTAGTCGGTAACTTCATTGAAATATCGAACTATAATATTACTCACAAAAGTTTTATAGAAACCTATGATGTAATGGAGTTCATAGTAGAATAAATTATTATTTTACCATGCAGCTCTCCATTGTCTTACAGTATGTATTTTACCATCTTCTTCAAATATGAACTTTTCTAAAAAGAAGTCTTTCTCAACAGTTCCGTCTTTTTTATACTTAGTTTCATTAGAACCAACTTCAACAATACTCATGACACCGTCTAATTCATAGGGTAAGAAATATATAGGTTCTGCGATTATAGAATCGTATAATGAAAATACTTCTTTCAATTCATTAGTTGTCATCATTACTGACTCCTCTAAGTTAAATGGGAAAAACCTTAGTGAGTCTCGCGTATTAGCAAAAACTGCTTCTGCGTCCATAGCAGCGTAATTAGATATTAAATTTCTAACAATTTCTACTTGCTCATCAGAGCCCATATGAAACTTTGTACCAGAACTCACCCATTCACCAGCTTTTCTATCTGCTTCAACTCCTTTAACTTGATTTTTACAAGATATTACTGATATAATTATTGCCAATAAAACTATTACTTTTTTCATTTTTAGTTATTTTAATTAAAGTTTGTTATCATAATAAAGCTTAATTGGCATCCGGTAATCCGTTTTTGCCCTTCCTTGGAGCATAAGAAGAATGTAGAATTTTCCAGCCCTCAGTTGTTGATACCCAAGTAGCAGAACCTCTTGTTGAATAATCAAATTTGATTTTTGATTCTACCATTGTAAATGATCCATCGGCATCAAATGTTACAACTGAAGATTTCATATCAGGTGAGAAATAAACTTCAAAATTTGATAAATCAAAAGCGTTCCAAGTCATTGAAGCATCTTGATCTAAATTGTCTTTAGTGAAAACATAAAACGGATTTAAATTAGAATCACCTGTAGTCACTACTATTTCCGGATGTTCAAATTCTTTATAAGATTTATAATCTCCATTAAGTATTGCGGACTGCATCACTTTTTGTTTATCAATAATAGTCTGGGCAATTTTATCTTTTGACATTTTAGCGGAATATAACTGTGCATTTGTCAAATAAGGAGAGGCAAAAGTAGCGAAATCAATGGCCCTCAATTGAGATGCATGTGCTTTTTCATAGTCTCCAACTGAAGCATAATGTTCTCCCATAGAATCAAATGAATTAGGCCCATAATGCATATTTTTTGACATTTCTATAAACTTTGTAGCTTCCTCCATATTCATTTCGCCGAAAGCACCCATCATATAACCATAAGATATCATGTTATAAGCCGAAGAAGAATATGTTGGGAATTTTTCAGCGAATAGTTTATAACTATTAAAGTCATTTACTGAAGTTCCTAAATAATTTATAAGAGGGCTCTTTGGAAATCTATCTTGTATCATTATTTGAAATTCAGACCTTTTTAAATTGTCAACTATCCTTAAATAATCATACCACGCTTTTTCTTCAGTAGTTAGTTTTGAAGCATCTATTTCATCTAATTTTTGAATTCTACTTCCCCATTTTGGATTCTGACTACTAATAGCAGCCAAAGTTAATTTTGCACATCCACAATTTTCATCTAAAAGCAATGCAGAATTTGCAGCGCCTAATGCAGGCAAATATTCTAAATTAGCCATATAATCTATAGCTTGATTAGCCACAATATTGGCTTTTTTATCACAAGATGAATTTTGAATCCATTGGGCATTAACAAAAGCAACTGTAAGTAATGCGAGAATTATTAATATGTTCTTCATTTTAAATATTTTTTAGATTTAATTTACAAAGTATAAGTAGTGTTTTAAGTTTAAATTTATGTGAATTGAAGCCCTCCTTTAGGAGGTCTTCAACTACTAACTAACAAAAGGAATTGCTCTCTTTTGATTTTTTTTTAATTTACCAATTGAAGGAATTCAATAGAAAATCTATCAATCAATTATTATTTAGCATTTAATTCCATTTTTAAGGAAGCTGAATGATATATACAAACTAATTCTATGATTTTACCGTCCTTCCATTTGAAGTTGAAATTGGAATTATTAGAATATCTTATTCCTATTTTATTACCTGTGCCCTGCCAATTAAACCAATTAGTAATCCAGATAGCACCGTTTTTTGCATAGTTAGTTTGAGCTATAATATTTGGAATTTGGATATCGTTAAAAATAGTATGGTGAAACTTAAATCCATTAATAACCGCAATTTTGTCTACCTTAGAATTATTAAGGTAAATGACTGCATTGTCTGAAAGTAAATTAGTCCATAATGCAAAGTTGTTTTGAACGTAAGTTTGCTTCAACTTCTTGACATTCAATGTTAGTTCATCCGCATCCTTTATCTCTCCAATTGATTTTTGAGCACTTAAAATTAAACCTGACATTAACATTATTGTAAATAATAGTTTTTTTATTTTTAGTTTATTTCATTTATTTATAATCAAATATAATAATAAATCTTTAATTGCAATGTAAAATTTTAAAATATTTATTATGGAACTTTTGAATTTGCAGCTGTTGGTTGTACTACATCAAAATCTTTAGTGGAATTCTATTTTACAATCATCAATTATTATTGGAAAAAGAGTTGTTAGACCGCGATCTTCTTAAACAGCGAAAATCTTTAAAATAAATTATAGTCGAAAAAGTAAAAGATAGATTTCTAACTATCAATCCAATTATATATGAACTTAAAACGTGGTCAGTTAAACATGTTCACTTTGAATTTTTAGACACAACAAAAAAGTATAATAAACTTACCAATTAAATATCAAAAGTTAAATTTATTGATCAAATCTTGAGCAAGTATAGGGAATTCGGACTTGGGGAATTTGAGATTTAATTTTATTATTGTAGAGTACATTATTTCGTTAAATTTTCGTTAAATTATATAAGTTTTAAATAATTTTATGAAGTAAAACTACTCTTGTATTAATAATCTAAAATAATAAAAATATATCATTGTAAATTATATAAGAAATGTTAGACTTAGCAAACCACAAAATGCTAGGAGCATAATTTTTTAGCTGTAAGTTTATCTTATCTCCTTGGACTTGAGGTTAGTGAATTAGCGTAAGAAGATATGACTATGGTGTAAAAGTAAACCCTCCGAATGGGAGGGTCTACAATAAAAATTTTAAAAAATTATTTCAAAGTTTTTCCTTCTTGAATTCTTACATTATTATAATGCCTTACGTCTTGAACAAGGTAATTTCTGATATGTTCTAGATTTCCTCGATTCTTCAAATATTTAATCCAAGCATTTGTTTGTTGAATTTTAGCTCTTACTGTTTCTATTTCTTCCCAACTTGAGCCACCAAAAGATATCCAGTGAGTAGCTCCTCCATATCCATTTACTGTATGTGCTCCAATTGCTATTCTTCGCTCTCCAATTTGATCTTTTGACTCACTAATAAACATTCTAAAAGCATTTAAAAATTTTTCAGGATCATTTACTTTTATATCCCAACTTTGACTAGCATTATGATCCCGATTGTTTGAAGATAATACTTCTACAATAGCAGAAGCAGAGCTACGATTAAAGCTAATATGACGAGATAATCTTGACCAAAATGCAGGACCTTGATATTCTTTTCTTTCCCCAGGCAATACACCAAAATTAGCTGCGTCTCCGTAAGAAATAATCCTATGAGACGATTCATCAATACCCATTCTAATCCATTGTAAAACAACACCACTTCCGTCATTATATTTAACGGTTCCATAAAAATCATCCATTAAATCTAAAACAGCTCCTCTGTTTGGACCATCTACAGAAATTTCATTTACACGACTCAATCTTTGAGCAAACACAAAAGTGGTGAATACTAAGGCCAATAACATTAATAATCTTTTCATTTTTAGTTTATTTATTTATTTATAATCAAATATAATCATATATCTTTAATTGCAATATAAAATAATAAAATATTTATTATGGAATTTTGAATTTTCAGTTGTTGGTTTTACTACATCAAAATCTTTAGTGGAATTACACTTTACAATATCCAATTATTATTGGGAAAGGAGCTGTTAGACCCCTATCCTATTAAACAGCGAAAATCTTTAAAATAAATTATAGTAAAAAAAGTAAAAGATAGGTTTATAGCTTTTAATCTACTTAACTAGTCTCTTTAAAAAGATCTTCTCTTATTTTTTTGTAGCTAACCATCACATTATTCTTGTGAAGATCTAGACCAACCTTTTCAATATCTAAAAAACCCTGTTGTGCCAGTTCGTGAGTTGGAAGAGTTGGAAGATTTTTTTTAGTCCAAAGACTCATTTCAATTAGTATAGGGTATAAGTTTATTCCTTTATCTGTTAGATAGTAATATTTTATTTTGCTGTCTATTTTGTCTTTTCTAAAATCTATTAATCCATACTTTCTTAATTTTTTAGTTCTATTTACGAGAACATTAGTAGAAATTTTTTCTGGGGATTTTAAAAATTCCATATATGTATTTCTGCCAATAAATATATCCCTTATCAATATCAGTGACCATCGGTCACCAACTAAGTCTAAGATGTTAGATAAGGGGCAGGTAGATCTGAAAGTTAAGTCGTAAAACATTGAAAAGGTGTAAATGTGTGCGAAAAGTAGTAAAAAAAATATTGTCAACTAAGTATAATCTCATTCTTTAACAAAATATTATTGTTAGCGTTTTATAACCTGAGCCTTTTTAAAAACATCATTATAATTGAACATTTCAGTAGATCTTAATTTCAAAAGAAAAGGTAATTAAGAGAAGATATACCTATCGTTTGAATTTCATTTTAAGAAACTTGACTATTAAAATTATTAGGAAAATTTTAGTAACTGTTTTTGATAAGTAAATTACATTATTAGGGACTTATAAACCCCTGTATATTAAGTTTACTGCAAAAAAAAAGTAACCATTTCTGATTACTCCTTTGTAGCGGGAACTGGACTCGAACCAGTGACCTTCGGGTTATGAGCCCGACGAGCTGCCTACTGCTCTATCCCGCGATGTGCGTTTGTAATCTCGATAAAATTAACTTAGTAGCGGGAACTGGACTCGAACCAGTGACCTTCGGGTTATGAGCCCGACGAGCTGCCTACTGCTCTATCCCGCGTTGTTTCGGCTGCAAAGGTACGACGAAATTTGGTATTCACAAGAAAAATTTTAAAAAATGTTTTATTTCATCCATTGGGTTCATATAACTACCTTTGCAAATTAAATAGTATAATACATGTCACACAAAGCCGGTTTTGTAAATATCATAGGAAACCCAAACGTGGGTAAGTCAACATTAATGAATGCCTTTGTAGGGGAAAGGTTGTCTATCATTACATCCAAAGCACAAACAACACGCCATAGAATCCTTGGGATTGTAAATGGGGAAGATTTCCAAATGATTTTATCTGATACACCAGGAATCATAAAGCCAGCATACGAAATGCAAGCATCTATGATGAACTTTGTCAAATCTGCTTTTGAAGATGCTGATATTTTGATTTACATGGTTGAAATAGGAGAGCAAGACTTGAAAGACGAAGCTTTTTTTAATAAAATCATACATGCCAAAATTCCAGTACTGTTATTATTAAATAAGATTGACATATCTAATCAAGAAAAACTAGAAAAGCAAGTCGCTTTCTGGGCTGAAAAAGTACCTAATGCCGAAATCTTTCCAATATCGGCTTTGCAGAATTTCAATGTCCCTGAAGTTTTTCAAAGAATAATTTCTCTTTTACCGGAATCACCAGCCTACTACCCAAAAGATCAATTAACAGACAAACCGGAACGTTTCTTTGTTAATGAAACCATTCGTGAGAAAATCTTACTAAACTACAGTAAAGAAATCCCTTATGCGGTAGAGATCGTTACAGAAGAATTTTTTGAAGACGAAAACATTATTAGAATTCGTTCTTTAATTATGGTAGAGCGTGAAACCCAAAAAGGAATTATAATAGGTCACAAAGGAGCTGCTTTAAAAAAAGTAGGCGTGGATTCCCGCGCCGATTTAGAGAAATTTTTTGGGAAACAAATACATATTGAGCTGTATGTTAAGGTGAACAAAAACTGGAGAAGCAACGTGAATATGTTAAAACGATTTGGTTACAATCAGTAATAATATAATGGCGTGACCCAAGGGCCAGGCTATACGTTTCAATCTTTATTGCCAAAAGAATGGCAACAAAGGATTTTCACTACTATCCTTCACGCAAAAACAGATAGTAGCATTAAAAAATAATAGAGTACCTTTGCAAAATATTTGAAATTAGGATTATGAATAACATTGTTGCCATTGTAGGAAGGCCAAACGTAGGGAAATCGACACTTTTTAATCGATTAATCCAAAGAAGAGAAGCCATTGTGGATTCAGTTTCGGGAGTTACCCGTGACAGAAACTACGGAAAAAGTGAATGGAATGGAAAGGAATTCTCTGTAATTGATACAGGAGGATATGTACGCGGATCAGATGACGTTTTTGAAAGTGAAATCCGCAAACAAGTAGAACTAGCTATCGATGAAGCTGATGTTATTATATTTGTAGTTGATGTTGAGGAGGGTATTACACCAATGGATGATACTGTTGCTAGACTATTACGTAAGGTGAAGAAGCCTGTATTACTTGCAGTAAATAAGGTTGATAATGCAATGCGTGAAAAAGATGCTATTGAATTTTACAACCTAGGATTAGGAGAGTATTACACTTTTGCAAGTATTTCAGGAAGCGGAACTGGGGACCTGTTGGATGCATTAATTGAATCATTTCCTATTAAGCCCGAACCAACACAAGAAGAAGTTGAATTGCCTCGTTTTGCCGTTGTAGGACGTCCTAACGCAGGTAAATCTAGTTTTATAAACGCATTGATTGGGAAAGATCGCTATATCGTTACTGATATTGCAGGAACTACCAGGGATTCTATTGATACAAAATTTGACCGTTTTGGTTTCGAATTTAATCTAGTAGATACAGCCGGGATTCGTCGTAAAGCGAAAGTGAAGGAAGATCTGGAGTTTTACTCTGTTATGCGTTCCGTACGTGCAATTGAGCATTCGGATATCTGTATTTTGATTATCGATGCCACTCGTGGATTTGAAGGTCAGGATCAAAGTATTTTTTGGTTGGCTGAAAAAAATAGAAAAGGCGTTGTGATTCTTGTTAACAAATGGGATTTGGTCGAAAAAGAGACCATGTCAACAAGAGACTATGAAGAGAAAATCAGAGAAGAATTAATGCCATTTACCGATGTGCCCATTCTTTTTGTATCAGCTTTAACAAAACAACGATTGTTAAAAGCTCTTGAGGCTACAGTAAAAGTGTTCGAAAGCAGACAGCAACGTATCGCTACATCAAAATTCAACGAATACATGTTGAAAGTGATTGAAGCGTATCCACCGCCAGCAACAAAAGGAAAATATGTGAAAATTAAATATTGTATGCAATTGCCAACAAAAACTCCACAGTTTGTGTTTTTTGCCAATATGCCACAATATGTAAAAGAGCCTTACAAACGTTACCTTGAAAACAAAATCCGTGATAATTGGGACTTTTCAGGAGTACCAATCGATATTTATATTAGAGAAAAATAG
>JBLIKQ010000081.1:0-11309 GCA_047635475.1 Porticoccaceae bacterium | reverse complement strand
AGGAAGCGAAAATATTTCCCATGGTACTGTCTTCCCATCCTGGACAGATTATTGGTAAGTTTTTTTCTGCCGCAGCATACATCCAGCTGTCTTTCAAATCAATTTCGTAATATTCTTCTAAAACACCTGATAAAAGCATTTTGTACATAAATTCATGTGGTAAATACCGCTCTCCTTTGTCATCTGCATCTTTCCAAATTTTGTAAATATGCTTTTGCAAACGACGGAATGCTTCATGTTCAGGAATACAAGTATCAGTTACTCGATTCAATCCTCTTTCCAATAAATCCCATTCTTGCTCTGGGGTCAAATCACGGTAATTTGGTACTCTTTCGTAATGTGAATGAGCAACCAAGTTCATGATGTCTTCTTCTAAGTTTGCACCTGTACAAGAGATAATATGCACCTTGTCTTGACGAATCATTTCTGCAAAAATCTTTCCGATTTCAGCAGTACTCATCGCTCCTGCAAGAGTTACCATCATTTTAGCTCCATTTGCTAATTGTTGCTCGTATGCTTTTGCAGCATCCACTAAAGCCGCAGAATTGAAATGCAAATAATGCTTTTCTATAAACTGACTTATAGGTCCTTTACTCATTTTATCTGGTTTAAAGATTTAAAAATCAATTAAGTGAATACATATAAATATAATGAATTTTTAAATTGACTAACTGTGTATTTATTGTTTATTTCTTGTCGTAACCTAAAATTTTTAATACGTCTTCAGAAGTTTGTTGTTCTGAAAAGACCTCTGTAGCCAATATTCCATTTTCATCTCGATCAATCAAAATGTGTTTGGGCTGCGGAATTAAGCAGTGGTGTAAACCACCATATCCACCTATTGTTTCCTGATAAGCCCCGGTATTGAAAAATCCGATATACAATGGTTTTTCCTTGTTGTATTTAGGCAAATAGATAGCATTCATATTTTGCTCGGAGTTGTAATAGTCATCACTGTCGCAAGTTAAACCACCGAGTAATACTCTCTCATAAGTCTCATTCCAGCGATTGATAGCCAACATAATAAAACGTTTGTTGATTGCCCAAGTATCGGGCAAAGTGGTAATAAATGAAGAATCAATCATATTCCACTTCTCTCTATCATTTTGTTGTTTTTGATACAGAATTTGATAAATGGCACCACCACTTTCTCCTACAGTGAATGAACCAAATTCAGTAAAAATATTCGGAACTTCTACTTCAGCTTCGTCGCAAGCGATTTTTATTTGATTAATAATCTCATCAATCATGTATTGATAGTCATATTCGAATGCCAATGAATTTTTAATTGGAAATCCGCCACCCACGTTTAAGCTGTCCAATGTTGGGCATTCTTTTTTTAGTGCGATGTACACTTTTATACATTTTACCAATTCATTCCAATAGTAAGCAGTGTCATTAATACCGGTATTAATAAAAAAGTGCAACATTTTCAGTTCTAGCTTGTCATTCTCCTGAATTTGTTTTTTGTAGAAACTCACAATGTTTTTATAACCGATTCCAAGCCTAGAAGTATAGAATTCAAATTTTGGCTCTTCTTCGGATGCAATACGAATTCCGATCTTGAATTTTCCTTTAATTTCAGCTTGAAGTAAGTCTAACTCTTCAAAATTATCAATAATTGGAATAGTATTTTTATGACCGTTATTAATTAAACGTGCAATATTTTGAATGTACTCGTCTCTTTTAAAGCCATTACAAATCACAAAAGTACTTTTGTTGATTTTACCATTGGCCATCAAATTTTCAACAATATTAATGTCAAATGCCGAAGAGGTTTCAACATGAATATTGTTTTTAAAAGCTTCGTTCATCACGTATTCAAAGTGTGAACTTTTCGTGCAGTAGCAGTAATAGTATTTTGCCTCATATTTATTTTTTTCCATCGATTTACGAAACCAGCTTTTGGCCTTGTTGATATTATTGGAAATTTGAGGTAAGTAAGTAAATTTTAAAGGGGTACCGTATTGTTCTACCAATTTCATCAAATCTATATTGTGAAACTGAAGGTTATCTTTGTTTAACTTAAATTCTTCTTGCGGAAAATAATAGGTTTGATTTATTAAATCGGAATATTTAGTATTCATTTAGCTTTTTATATTTTTTTAGATTAATTAAATTGAAATAAAATAGGCTAAAAATCAAACTCGAATATTTGCATATATAATCTGAAGCTTTTCGTGCTCCACTTTTAAATATTGTGACAGATCAAAGCTGAAGTTCTCTTTAATCGAATAAAAACGTTTCAGTATCCTTAAAAAAGATTTATTGTTTCGGTTCTCATTTGAGCTATAATTTCTTTGGTTTCGACTGTTTTTCATTACAGCAAATGTAAAAAATAATTTATACGTAATGCAATCCTTTTAACTAAAAAATAATTAAGATTTATAATCATGAAATGCTTTATAAATCAATTCATTTTCAACAGATTGATTGATTTTAATTTTTCCTATTCCTTCTATCAAGGCAAACTGAATTGTACCATACTCGTTTTTTTTGTCATGAATAAGCAGTT
Organism: Porticoccaceae bacterium; assembly: GCA_047635475.1. Classification (GTDB taxonomy): domain Bacteria; phylum Bacteroidota; class Bacteroidia; order Flavobacteriales; family Flavobacteriaceae; genus Flavobacterium. The sequence continues at coordinate 8,794 of JBLIKQ010000081.1, read as the reverse complement.
CAAGGATAGGGTCAATATCATCTTCGAAAAAAGGCACGTCGTCAAATATAGATTTTATGGTTTTCTTTATGAGCTCGTATTCTCCGGTGCTTATCAATTTTTTATCCAATGATATATAACTTTCTAAAATCATTCCTACGGCAATCGCCTCACCGTGTAATAATGTTATTTTATTTTTATTCTCTAAGAAGTAGCTTTCAATGGCGTGGCCTAAGGTATGGCCAAAGTTTAATGATTTACGAATGTTTTTTTCTGTTGGATCTTGCGTTACGATTTCATTTTTAATGGCTACAGATCGATATATCAGTTCATCAAAATCAGCAAAATCAATAACTTTTAAATCCAGAAATTGTTCCCAATATATTTCGTCATATATTAAGCCGTGTTTTAGCATTTCAGCAAGTCCGGAACGCATTTCGTTTTGCGGCAATGTTTCAAGATATTGAGTATCAATAAGTACCATGTTTGGGGTATTGATAACGCCAATCTGGTTTTTTAAATTACCCAAATCTATACCGTTTTTACCCCCGACAGAAGCATCTACCATCGAGAGCAGTGTAGTTGGAACATGAATAAAATCAACACCTCGTTTAAATGTTGAAGATACAAAGCCACCTAAATCAGTAACTACGCCACCTCCAAGATTGATTATTAGGGTTTTTCTGTCTGCACCAAGTTCGGTTAAAACGTTCCAGATTTGGACACATGTTTCAATGTTTTTATTCTCTTCTCCATTATCAAATTCAATAATCTCGAGAGTTAAATTAGTTTCAATAAAGCCTAGAAATTTGGGTAAACAAAACTCGTTTGTATTACTGTCCACTATAATAAACAAATTAGAATACTTATTTTCTTTTAAATGAAGGTTAAGTGCTTCATATCCCTTTTCATTGAAATGGATAGGATAACTGTCGGCTTGAATTGATTGCATCATAGTAGATTAATTGAATTCGCAAAATAAGGTAATTTTTGCGAAATAATATAGGAATGTCTGTCTATATTTATGTAAAAATAGCTTGACAAACATGAGAAAAACACAATACATCATTTTTAACAATAGTCTTAATGATGGTTCAAAAAAAAATCATTTAATCAATTACATATTTGACTTAGAATTTGCTACACATTTCCATAATTTTTGTCCTTTGCCAAATTTAAATACTTACAACCATTACTTTTATCCTTTATGAAATCATCTGAGGTACCCAAGAATGATTCAGATTTACATAATATGCTTTTACTCCATAAGTATTTTTAAATGTCTAAATTAAGTTTTGAGATAGTAGTGCTTGATTAAAATAAGCAGTTAATCCGATTGCAATATTCAATATGGATAAATATAAATATTGAGGACCAACATTATCTATGTTTCTATATTGTGGGATAAAATTAACAGATAGAAACTAATAATAAAAAATAAGCTTATGAACTCAAAATAATTGTTTTCTGATGTGTTATGCTGAGTGTTTATTTTGCTGTTTTTTTAGTTTGGTTTTCATGTCTGATTTTTATTATAACAAAGGTTACTTGTAAAAAAAGAAAATTAATCGATTCTATTCATTTATTCGAATTTTTTGATTAATATGATTGAAATAATATTAAGAGATATTTTTTTAATATTTAACTATAATTTTATCGAATTCTTTTTAAAGTCTCTCTATATTTGCGGCAAAACAGTATAGCAGATGGAAAAATTATTAAATAACACACAAGTAGCCTTTGCGTTAAAAAGCGACACCGAACTTGATAGGGCATATTTTCTCTTTAAAATGATTTCAAACCAACCTTTAGTAAAAATTGGATCCGCGGTCACTAACTTCGCATTGAATTTAAAATTACCTGTGGAAGGTTTGATACGCGCCACTGTTTTTGATCATTTTTGTGGAGGCGTAAATGTTAAGGACTGTCTTAAGGTTGTTGACAAGGTTTTTACCAAAGGGGTTTCTTCCGTATTAGATTATTCCGTGGAAGGTAAAGAAGAGGAAGATCAGTTTGACAAAGCGTTAAAAATGACCTTAAAAACAATTGGTTTTGCGAGAAAACATCAGGCAATTCCATTCGCGGTGTTTAAGCCCACTGGGCTTGGTCGTTTTGAATTATACGAGAAGATGGGAGAAAGACAACAGCTTACTACAAAGGAACAGGAAGAATGGGAACTAGTAGTATCTCGTCTTGACTTAGTGTGCAAGAAAGGTCATAAAAAAGATGTTGGATTGTTAATAGATGCTGAGGAAAGCTGGATGCAAGATGCTGCTGATGAACTTGCTCTTGAAATGATGCGAAAGTATAATAAAGAAAAAACAATTGTTTTTAACACTCTTCAAATGTACCGATGGGATCGTTTAGACTATCTAAAAAAAATACACGAAATTGCTAAAAAGGAAGGTTTTTTCGTAGGAATAAAAATAGTTCGCGGGGCTTATTTGGAAAAAGAAAATGCTCGTGCGCTACAAAAAGGCTATCCCTCGCCAATTTGTTCTTCCAAAGCCGCAACTGATATCAATTATGATGCGGCAGTAAGTTATATGATGGAGCATTTAGATAGTATGTCTATTTTTGCTGGAACACATAATGAAGAAAGTACTTATTTTTTGATGGATACGATGAAAGAAAAAAAGATCAAAACAGATGATAATAGAATTTGGTTTAGTCAATTGTACGGCATGAGTGATAATATTAGCTATAACCTTGCAGACCATGAATACAATGTTGCCAAATACTTACCATTTGGTCCAGTAAAAGACGTTATGCCATATCTAATACGTCGTGCCGAAGAAAACACTTCGGTAGCTGGACAGACTAACAGAGAGTTGGCTTTGATCAAAGCGGAAAGAAAGCGGAGAGAATAAAAATAAATTGTAACCAAGGCGCTAAGGACACGCAGTATTCTATTTTACATGAAAAAAACTCCAATTGTACTAATTGGAGTTTTTTTTAGTTCTGGGTTGTCTCAATTTTAGGAATTGCTGAACTGTAAATTACTTAGATTTTTATAAATTCCATTTTCCAATATTATCAATTCCTGATGTGTTCCCTGCTCAGTAATTACACCATTATCAAGTACCAAAATTTGATCTGCACTGCGAATGGTTGATAGTCGATGTGCGATGATAATACTCGTTCTTCCTTCCATTAAAATTTCTAAAGCTTCCTGAACCAGTTTTTCACTTTCACTGTCCAGTGATGACGTGGCCTCATCAAGAATCAATATACTAGGATTTTTTAAAAGCGCACGCGCTATGGCTATCCGTTGCCTTTGACCGCCGGAAAGTTTGACCCCTCTTTCTCCCACGATTGTTTCAAATTTTTCTGGGAAACCTTCTATAAAATTGAATGCGTTAGCTTGCTTTGCTGCCAAAATAATTTCTGCTTCGGTAGCATCTGGTTTTCCGTAAGCAATATTTTCCTTTATTGTTCCACCAAATAAAATAACATCCTGAGGAACGATACTCATATTACCTCTTAGAGTTTCTAGGTCAAAATCGTAGATGTTTTTTCCGTCGACCAAAATTTCGCCATTATCAATATCGTAAAAACGCAGCAATAAGGAAGCGATAGTTGATTTTCCTGTTCCGCTAGGTCCAACAATGGCTATTTTTTGCCCAAAGTTTGCGGTAAAATTCACGTCTTTTAATACTTTAATTTCTTTTCTAGAAGGATAGCTGAAACCGACATTTTTGAAAGTCACATTACCTTTTATTTTTTCAATTGTTGCTACATTTTGTTGTGAATTTATTTTTTCCGGAGTCTCGTCCAATAATTCAAAAACCCGCTCTGTTGCGCCAATTGCTTTTTGGATTTGAGCATATAGTTCTGCTATGCCACCAAAAGAGGCACCAACAAAAGTAGAGTACAGGACAAAAGATATTAATTGACCTACGCTCATTTCACCACTGATGCTCAATCGAACGCCAAACCAAACTACGGCTACTATAGCTCCAAAAAGACAGAAAATGATAAAGGAAGCAAAGTAACCTCTATATTTACCTCCCTTAATGGCTATCTTAACTACTTCTTTAATTTTTCCGTTATAACGGGCAATTTCATACCATTCGTTCGCGAAGGCTTTAACTACACTTATGCCTTGCATGGTTTCTTCAACAATCACCTGACTTTCGGCAACTTGATCCTGAACATTTTTTGAATATTTGCGAATGAAGCGTCCAAAAATAACTGCAGCTACGGCCACTAAAGGGACTACTGACAGCATTAATAATGTCAGTTTTATACTTTCGGTTGCTAGCAGAGCAACTCCACCAATAATTAAAATAAATTGTCTTAAAAATTCAGCAATAGTCGATGTTAGGGTGTCCTGAATCTGCGTAATGTCTGAACTAATCCTACTGTTTAGTTCTCCCACACGTTTTTGTGAGAAGAAAGACATCGGAAGCTTTACTAAATTACTATATAGAGACAGCCTTAGATTAGCTAAGGTATGTTCGGTGAAATTGATAAACAGAGATAATCTAAAAAACGAAAAAATGGACTGCATAAAAAGGATACCAATCAAAACTAATGCAATATTGTTCGCTTGGGCATTATCTTTGTTCTTCACGCAGTCAATCAACATACCCATCAATTTAGGGAAAGCTAAAGCTGTAGCACCTGTAAGCAATAAAAACACCAGACCAACATAAAATTTCCAACGGTGATTTTCCGCATATTGAAATATAAGTGTTGCTTTATTAAGTGAACTTGCTGTAATTTTCGATTTTGGTAAATCATTTTCTTTGAACCTTGCCATTATATTTTATTTATGGTACAAATGTAATACTATAGCGATTCATTACAAAAAAATAGTTGTCATAGAAAATAGTATTAATGAGTTGTAATAGAGCACGAAAGGAATTAGGAGTGTTTTTTTATTAATTTATTTTAAAAAGTTACTTGTAAATACAAATTCTAGATGTATCTTTGCACACGCAATAATGATCAAGTAATTATTCAAATTGCAATGTGGGGCAATTAGCTCAGCTGGTTCAGAGCACCTCGTTTACACCGAGGGGGTCGGGGGTTCGAACCCCTCATTGCCCACAGTAGTATCTATGACCTTAGATTTATTTCTAAGGTCATTTTGTATTTCATATCGGACCGATAACTATCATAAATTAAAGTAATTGATTCGATTTTAGATCTATATCGCCCACCAAAATAACAGCTGAAGATAAACGCTCCATAACAGCTACTACGGCGGATTTGGGAAATAGGCTTAATATAAAGTTGGTTTTATTTTTTTTTATTCTTTCTGTATTTTGATATCAAGAAGTATACCCACCACCCATAATTTCTTCCTTTCTATAGAAAAACTAAATGTTTGGTACAATATACGATTTAGTATTAACCAGACTTTTTTATCTTCCAAAGCTCTTATAATGAAACTGATTATTCCGTCAAAAGGATAATCTGCTTGGTTATAATTTATAGTTTTTTTTTATTTTTCTGTGTGAAAATTTAGGTAGATCGCTCCCAACCACAACCCCCCGTTGTTATTTTAAAATCGATACTACCCCGCATGAAGCATAATCAAAGTTAGGGTAGACTTAAAGCCATACATAATGATTTTAAAAATATTTGAGATCCTTAGGAGGGAAACTGATTTAAGATCCATACAAGTGTTATTAGGACATAGCGGTAGTAAAACTGCTGATAACTGAACCCCTGTTAGTTCGTAAAGTCTACAACAAATAAGAAGTCCGTTTTGTGATTAAAAAAATAATTATTATATATTTGACGATAGATAAGATTGCCTCCGGTCAGACCTATCTGCCCTAAATTGGGGTGATTGGTCTGATTTTATTAGATTAATATACCAGTTGTGTGTAATTTACAGAAAAGTAAGAAATAATAACATAAAAATGGAAAAATGCAAAAAATGTAAAACAACTATTTCTTCAAAATTAATTTTCAAATCCTTTTGGAAAGGATACAAAGAATTTGCCTGTTCGAATTGTGAAACATATTATGAATTTAATGATAAAGATAGATTGATTGGTGGAATTATTATTGGAATTTCGACTTTCTTTGCTAGTTTAATAATGACTTTCTTTGAATTAGAAATTGTATTGAAATTAACGTTAGGATTATTCTCAATAATATTTGCATGTATCGCCTTGAGTGCTTTGAGTATATCATTTTTCACATTTCAATTAAATAAAAAATAAACTATAAACAACAAGGGCTGTACCTGAAAAGACATTTCAAATAATAGCTGAATCAATAACTTTAAATTAATAACTACACACAACAGCTATTCCTATGTAAAGCATCGTTACCTTTGCAACAACTTTTAAGAGAGTTATATGTAGAATGTTTTTCGAGTATAGAATTCCGTTCCAGCAGCTTGTTGGAAAAGTTGTTAAGAGAAAGTTTAGGCGGCCTTAATCCGCAACATCGCAAAGTATCCATACACTGAATTTCATTGCAAATTTGCAAAGGAATTACAATTTAAAGTGGCACAGCATAGTCATGTTTTATAACTCCCATAATGAATGTACTATGAGCACTCCCAATATTTTTTATTGATCCTAAATCATTGAGTACAAAATCTTGATAATGTTTCATATCCCTCACCATTACCTTTAATCTAAAATCGTAATCTCCCGAAATATTGTAACACTCACAAACATACTTGCAGGCAATAATATCCTTCACAAATTGATTGCCTATCTCTTTAGTATGCTCTTTTATAGTAATATCACAGAAAACGGTTAATCCTCTATCAACTTTTTCAGCTTCCACCAATGCCACATATTTCTTGATGACGCCTTCCTTTTCCATACGTCTTATTCTTTCATACACGGGGGTTGATGATAGATTAACCTGTTGTGCAATTTCTTTTGTGGTTAATTTTGCACTTTGCTGAAGCAACTCTAATAGCTTCAAATCAATTTGGTCTAAATCGAGCATAGATAATTTTTCTTTTAGTGAATTAAATCAGTACAAATAAAAGGTATATTTTCTTTTTAAACAAAATTAATAGAATTTTTATCTTAATTTTTTTTATTACAAAGATATCAATTCTATATTATTTAGTTTTGTAAGATAAAATGTTAAGTACAAATATATGAAAGCACCCAAAATAGAAGATTCTATCATTATCGAAAAGAACCATATGGAAAATACCCAGAATGCCATCATGACTGATTTTTTATTCACCCTAAATAGCACTTGTTTAGATGAAAATTATTACCCCTCAAGTAAAACTCGTCTGACAACTAATTTTGCAAACTTGGCTAGAGGCGTTAATCGACAAAGAAACTTACGTAACGCCATAAATATGATTAACAATCGATTTAATGCATTAGCTCATTTGGATAATCCTAAAGGAGATCGTTACCTTCTAGAACTAGAAATCATCACAGTAACCATGTCTATTGATAAAAAGAATATCATGGACAATGCGCCGTTAATTGAAGTTTTAAAAACGAATATTTTTGATCGTAAAACTAATCAGCGTATCGAAGGTGCCGCTGGAAATAATTTTTCTTCATATGTGCGTGATTACGATTTCAGTGTTTTACTGATTGAGTACAATGAAAACAAATCTAGTTTTACTGTTCCTGAAAATTTTGGTGATTTGCACGGAAAACTTTATAAGTGCTTTGTGAATTCTGGAACTTATAAAGAGCATTTCAAGATGTCACCAATCATTTGTCTAAGTGTATCGAGCAACAAAACATATACTCGAACAGAGTATCAGCATCCGGTTTTAGGTTTTGAGTATCTGCAGGATGAGTATTCTATCACTGATCAATATTTCTCTAAAATGGGCTTAAAAATTCGTTTTTTCATGCCCCTAAATAGTATGGCACCAATGGCTTTTTATCATTCTGGAGATCTACTTACGGATTACACTGATATTGGACTAATCAGCTCTATCAGTACGATGGAGACTTTCCAGAAGATTTACCGCCCTGAAATTTACAACGCAAATTCAGTAGCTGGAAAAATATATAAACCTAGTATTAAAAACGAAGATTACTCACTGACTCGCGTAGAATATGACCGAGAAGAACGTAGCCGACTTGCTGGTGAACAGGGTAAATATGCTGAAGAACATTTCATCAAACCTTACCAGCATATTCTTGAGCCATGGTCTGCTAATTTTGCTTTATAATTCATTTAACGTTTAAAAAATATTTTATCATGATAAAATTATTACCAACTTCAATCGTAGGAAGTTTACCAAAACCTGTTTGGCTTGCACCACCCGAAAAACTTTGGTCTCCTTGGAAATTAGAAGGCGAAGATTTACTTGAGGGAAAACAAGATGCTTTACGCATTTCATTGCATGAACAACTATTGGCAGGGGTAGATATAATTAGTGATGGTGAGCAAACTCGTCAACATTTTGTAACCACTTTCATCGAGCATTTAAGTGGTGTTGATTTTACAAATCGTAGAACCGTAAAAATTCGTAACCGTTACGATGCGAGTGTACCAGTGGTTATAGGTGAAGTTGTGCGTCAAAAAGCAGTTTTTGTTGAAGATGCTAAATTTTTACGAAAACAAACCAATAAGCCTATAAAATGGGCATTGCCAGGACCAATGACAATCGTAGACACCTTGTTCGATAACTATTATAAAAGTAAAGAAAAATTGGCATGGGAATTTGCAAAAGCACTCAATGAGGAAGCAAGAGAGCTGCAAGATGCAGGGGTAGATATAATTCAGTTTGATGAACCTGCATTTAATGTTTTCTTTGAGGAAGTAAATGATTGGGGAATGGCAACTTTGGAAAGAGCTATGGAAGGTTTGCATTGCCAAACTGCCGTGCATATTTGCTACGGCTATG
>JBLIKQ010000080.1:0-11412 GCA_047635475.1 Porticoccaceae bacterium | reverse complement strand
TTCGTAAGCGTTTTGAGCAGTTACAGCGCACATTGCCAAATAATGAAAAAATACACTGTGTGTGGTCGGCTAAATCATTGAAAAAACAATATGACATTGACCACAGCATGCCTTTTGTCCGCTGGCCGAATAACGATTTATGGAACTTACTACCAACCGATAGCCAAGTGAATAATCAAAAAAGCGACCGATTGCCAACCGAGCAGAAATTAAAAGTGGCTAAAGAAAGAATTCAATATTGGTGGCAAACTGCTTGGCTAGAACCAGAAGATCAGATTCAGAAACGTTTTTTCGCTGAGGCTAATATTGCCTTGCCGGGATTAAATTATGATAACTCATCAGTAGAAGATTTATTTGAAGCTTTGATGATGCAACGTGGACGATTGAAAGAAATGCAACAATTGAGGGAGTGGTAGTTATTTAAGGTAGTTAAATCAATTAAGTACTATTTTAGGAGGAAGAACAAAATATCATACAAGTATTTATGGAAAATATAACTCGTTAATAAAATATATTCCTTAATATAATTTAGATTTTATCAACATAATCAATGGCTAGAGATGAGATGATATATTGTACTCATTTAGAAACGATATATTTTCCTTTGTAAATACCTTTAAACTATATGGACTTAGATTTATGAATAGTGCAACCAACAAACTATACCCCACTGCATTTCTTAATTGGGCTGGCTCTAAGCAAGGTGGTGTTAGAAATCCATTCAAAAAGAACTCCGGTAGGCCTGCTGGGGAGAAAATAGAAACTCCGTTAACAATCAAACTCAAAAGCTGGGTTAATGAGCTTGTAAATAGTGAATACGAAAACACACCGAGAGCAATACTCTTAATAGGTGGACCGGGTAACGGTAAAACAGATGCTGTTGAAGGGTGTATCGAGGATTTTGATAAAGCCATAAAAGCTGATGGTGTTTTGACTGAGCGTTTTGCCAAACAATACGCAATTCAAGAAGGCACTTTACCTCCTCGAAAATCAACAGTTAACTTCCCCGATTTATGGAATTCAAAAATAGATATAAAATCTGAAATTCATTTAGTACAAGATGCTACTGAAAAAGATACTGAACAAAGTAATGCTAGCCCCGAAAAGCTTTTAAATAATGAACTTGATAGCATTGTAAATGGTACTTATAAAGGCATATATATTTGCTGTATCAACCGAGGGGTTTTAGCAAATGCATCATCACTTGCACACAAAGAAAACAACCTCCCTTTAATTAAGTTAATTAATGAATTAGTAAAAGCGGCTAGTGGAGGACCTAATTCACCTAATTGCTGGCCTTTAGAAGGGCAAAGTATTGCAATTTGGCCAATGGATGTTGAATCGCTAGTATCTCCAACGTCTGAAAAACCAAATACTGTTATGCATAAAATTCTAAATCAAGCTCTGAAAGATAACTTATGGCAAGCCCCCTGTGAAAATAGTTCAATTTGTCCTTTTTGCCAAAATAAGATACTGCTTGGGGAAAAAGATGCTCAAAGTAATCTAGTTAAACTTTTACATTATTACGAATTATGTGCCGGTAAACGATGGTCGTTTCGTGATTTATATTCACTCATATCCTACCTATTTATAGGTGATTTTGAAGAGTTAACTATCGGAAAAAAACTGTATGCGCCATGTGATTGGACAGCCAAGCAATTGGAGTACATAAATAAAGAAAGAGATGATTTAAACTTCGCTAAAGCCCCGTATTTACTAATGAGTAAACTGTACCATCATCGTTTGTTTTCCTTATGGCCAAAATTAAATAAAGGAGATCATCGTAAAGCTATACAATCAGTACTTAAGAAACCAAAATCGAATCAATTTTATAAAGAGTATACAAGCACAGTTAATCACTTTAAAACTCTTGCTAATTTAACCAACAACGATAGTAATTATATTCGAAAAATTCTTGCAGAAAGCTTCTCTAAAAACCTAGACCCTGCATTATTAAGTGGAGAGGTAATATTCTTTGAAGGTACTGTAAACAACGAAAAGATTAATATTACGGCCGGTTTGATTGATGAGCGTTTTGGATTATCAATTACTGATGGTCTTAAATTAGTCTCAAGACGATTACCTGAAGCTGAAAAAAGGATTTTAAAGAACTTAACATTAGCAGATGATTTTTTAATGGAGCATAACCATAGCCCTTTGATTTCTTCCCATGTACGTTTCTTGCAAGCTTCTATTAGGCAATTTTCCTCACGGTTAGTTAAACGCAGTTTAGGTGTTAAATATGGTGTATGTAAAAATATTGATGCGCTGATTAATTATTCAAAATTCCATGATGACAAAAAGCAAATAAAAAAAACAGAGAGTCAAATACGTGGGTTGATTAATGAGAATGAAAAGTTTTCAATTCCACTATCTACTACTTTTGGCCAACCAGTAGCCCATAGAGATAGAGATATCTCATTACTTGTATCCGAAATTAAACCTCGAATGGTTAAATTCTATCAAGGAACAGCTAAACCCCGAGAGCACTTACCATATATATCAATCCACAAAGATCGTTGTTTACCCGTTACTTTTAACTTATTTCAATCACTCAGGGAAATAGAAAAAGGGCTAAATGAAGCATCATTACCGGAAGAAATATTTGCAATGCTTGATGAAGTTAAATCAATTGTTGCTGGCGAAATAGTTAGAGATGATGATTACCTAGACGTTAGCGCCAAGATAAAGATCGGCTCTAATATATTTGAGATTGATACAGATGAAGAACTAGCATTTACAGGAGCAAAATCATGAGTCATTTATTAGACTTCATTGAAGCACCCTGGAAATCAGAAAAATTACATAAAAAATATACTAAAAGTTTTATTCACTTAAGTCCATTACCAGAAGTCGCAACGGGTGAGGTTTTACTCGCTTCACTATATAGAAATGTAGGGTTTCATGGCGTAATTTCTGAAAAACAAACTCCTATATTAGGAAGAAAACTAACCAAAAATTTAGATAAAAGAAAGCGGCCAAATAATGCTGAAAGTGCGATAGATGTTGATGATGATTTATGGGTACAAATTGTCACTAGGTCAATTACTAGCCCCAAGCAAACGAATCAATCTAAAAAGCAGTTCTTACAATTGAGTCCTTTAGTACCAGACTCAACTATTTATTCTATGTCAGCTAGATTAGCTGGTAATCCTTGGAATCCAGGTCGCCTAATCGCAAAAATGATTAGTATGGGGTCTGAGACTAAAGCAGATGCTTTGGCTCTCTGGCAGAATATATTTGAAAAACTATCAGTGACAGAAGATGATGATGTATGGGCACGCTTAATTCAGAAAGAATTAATGACTTGGCGAGAAAAAGAGTTTCTAGGGAGTTGGTCTAAACCTGAAAAGCTACCTTTGAAAGAAGATGAGTTATTTGACAGTCTTACTTTAAAAAACCCAGCATTACGATTTGTGAAAGACTTAAAATCAGTTTTAGCATTGAAAAGTACTCTCACTCGAAGACAGTGGATTTCGATGATGGAATCTCTGTGTAGAATAGCTGCATGCTCACATGTGATGTGGCTGTGTACGATAAATAAAAAATTATCTGAAATGTTCGAGCAAGCGTTAAAAAATGGTAAACATTTTACAGATGAAGAAGTCAGTGATGAATTATCTCAAACGGATTGTTTTTGGTCTTTAGATCAACCAACGAATAAAACAATTGAAGAAACTGTACGTGGTTATATTTTAGGGAGGTGTGCTCTTAATTTAATATTAAGTGACATTTCAGACAATGATTTTTTTGATGATGAAGAAATAAATCTAACTTCACCTAAAAGCATCACTAAAACGTTAAATCACCTTTCACAACAAAAAGAGTACTTTGATTATTCAAAGTACAGGGAAAACTTGCGAACAATTCTAGAAATGGAACCTAAAATTACAGCATGTAAAAAAGGTACATCTAAAAATATTCTAGAATTTATTAGTTATGTTGTTAGACAAAGACAAACCTCTGAAGCTGGTTTAGAAAGTTATGATCAAGGCTATTATCTTCGTAAAAGAGGTGCTTATTCGAGTGCACCATGGGTTGTGGGACTTGGACCAACAGCACTCTTACTCATGGTTCATTGCACTGCAGTTCAATTTAATGGTCCTTGTACTATTGCAGACCTTATTAAGCAGCTTTCTTTTTATGGCTTAGAAGCAGAAATCCAACAAGACAGTAATAGTTTATTTTACAAACTATTAAGAAGTTTAGGGCTTGTAATTGAAAGTCCTGATGCCGAAGGTGGCATGGTTATTAATTCTCCGTTCAAAACATCGCTCTCAGTTTAGGAAACAAGAATGAATACTTTTTATGAATTTGTAATAAAAGAAATTAGAAATGATATTACCACGCTTCTAACTGATGAAAAGGCTCCTATTCGGATATTATTTTCTGGGCTACCCAAGCTAATGCTTAATTCAGTATTTACTTACCTTTGTGACGGAGAAAAACAGTTACAAATAACTAGAGATGAAATAACTAAATATATTCCCATTCTCCTGGTTGATTCATGTATTGATATTGATCCCAAAAATTTGAATTCAGGCCGATGTACTAATAATCATCTAGTGACTGTTAGGAATACAGAAGAGGGGTCCTATTTTGCACTTCATGCTATTGATGATGCAACACACTTGTCTTCTGAAACAGCGGCAGAACGAAGAGGAATATCAACTCAACATCATAAAAGTATTATTGAATGGTTAGAAGAACAATTTGTTTCTAATATTTTAAACTCCATAATTTCAAACTTTCACATTAATGAACAAGAAAGTGTGAGGGGGGCTATTAACGAGGCTTTGGCGCAAGCATGGGATGGAGATCAAAGGCATCGTGACAGACGGGCAGTTTGGTCAATTATTGAAGATGTTTATGTTCTAACGTCAAAGAATCAGAACAGTACTTACTTATATGAAAGTCTAGGAATACCTAGCATCGAAGATGGAGACATTACAGAGGCACTTATATTACCACAAAAAATTGCGAGTTATTTTGTAGAACATGGCTTTGATAATGGTTCAGATCTAATGGTTAATGAATTATCGGATGAGGAATCGGATATAAAAGAAGCCTTAAAGACCTTTATAAATGCTATATCGGTAAATTGCTTAATGCCCTCAGAATTCCTTGATAACCCAATGGCAAATTATGCCAGAGCAAATGAGTATGAAGAGTTCATCTGGTGGAACACCTTAACAAATAAAATTTGGGTTAAATTACTCGGAGGGTATTCAGAGCCACAGGAATATTCAATTTTAAAAATTGTATGCCAAGATACTCTTTATAATCCTATTTCGAAAAGTCATCCGGAGGTAATTCAAAAAGGAGCTTCTTTTATTATTGCTCCGGCAGAAGGTCAAGGTGAAGTAGAGCTTGAAATCAGTAAAGCTTCTGGTAACAAAGCCTTACAAGGCGTAGATAAAATCATCATAAAAGATGAAGAAGTAACTTGGACAGATAATGTTGGTTATTTAGAACATGATTTTTTTATTAAATATCAATTTTCCTCAGAGTCACTGGCCAAACCGATTGTTCACAAAGTCATTGAGTTAGAGTCGTTTAAACCTCAAATTACAACTAATTGTCGCTCAGCAACAAAAATAACACCCTTTAAGTTTAAAGCGAAAAAAGGGAAAAAAGCGAAACAAAATAATGAAGGTCATTACGAATGCCAAATTGAATTGAATGGTATTGGCTCCCATACTCTAGATTTATACCATATTAATGGTCTTACATTAGATTCAACCATGACTGGTTTTTTCTATAATGATTCTGATATTGACGGTATTCAAAAAAATATAACTCCTTCTTCAGATGGTCATGCTGTTTGTTTAATCGAGGCTGACGAAGATTGTACCTACGAATTTGAATTAGATGATAAAGATAGTAATGATACTCAAAGTTATAAAATTAATATCACCGTTAGTGAATTTATTCCTAAGGGGGTTTCTAGTGAGTTTCGTAAACTGGTAATTGCAAGTTGTGGGGGTAGAACGGCGTTAAAAGTTGATGTCAGACAAACTATGCTGTCGAATTTTGAGCATTGGATATTAAATGACTCTGAATCTTTTTATCCTGTTGTGCTTGGTCCAGGAGTTAAAAATAAATGGACAAAACCATCTTGGAACACTAACCCTGTCATATCTGAGATGAAATTATTTTTAGATCCTAGACCAACATATGAAACTCTAAATGCTAACATTCCTCAGACCTATGTTGAAAGCCGAGAACATTTACGTATTTTGATAAAAGGCTTATGCGATAAAGATGGAGATTCAATAGAGTCTTTAAATTTCGGTTTACTTTATTTAGAAGATAAATTTAAATTAGCTTTTAATTCGTATATAAATGAATATTTCAAGTGGTTGAAAAGTGATTATGAGACGGCTATTTGGAGTGACATATTAACGGTACATGGAGAAGAGTCTAGTAACAACTGTTTGAAATCGATACCGGATGCAGTGCTACTATCTCCTTTTCATCCAGTAAGAATAGCTTGGCATTGTAATGCACAAAGTTTACTTGAAGATGCTAGAAAACATGATCTTTGTGCGCCTTCTACAGGAGTAATTGATCCATCGGTATTTCCGGATTGTCTTGCGCTCCCTTGCTTAAATGCCAATTCAACACCTGAGTATAAAGGCTACGCAGCAGTTCGAGCATCATCAGATTATTGGAGTGTTCTGTGGAGCACAGATAGTATATCGAATGTAAACAATGAAAATTACGATTCGATTTTCGGTGATGAGCTTGGAATTACTATAGATGGAATGGCACAAGGCTTTAGTATTCAACAAGTAAAAAGATCACTAGACGATGTGCGTCAACTAGCTTGTGCAAAATCGACATTGTCTATCTCTCTAACGAGTGATACATCAGGTCAAAGCTCTTGTAATGCTGGAGTGGAAGAATGGTGTGAAGAAAACCTCGGTTTTGAACAGGATGAATGGTCCACAGCAGGAGCTAATTCTCTGAGGGTATATGATACTAGGCCTACAAAATCTCAGCCAGAACCTGCTATTCTAGCTGCATTAACTGCCCGTTCAGGAACTAACGTTCGATGGTATACGAAAGAAAATAATGAAGGCATTGAAAAAAGAGATCTGGCCATAATAGATCATTTACAGACCATGAGTAACACCTTTGAAAAACATCATTTTTATTCAGCTGTTGATCCAACTTGTTTATACCGAAAAAGTATTAAACATAGCTTTTCAAAACAGAACAAGTTTTTAGCTGAGTCTAGAGTAGGTCACTTTATTACACCAGCGTTCCAAGCCGATGAGACGATAAGAAATTCCTTAGTAAGCTCTTTGCAGCTAATGGAAAATTCATGTAAAGAATATGACCTATTCGATAGCTTAGTATTCGCTCCTAATTTAAAAACACTAGAAGACTCTCTTAAAAATACAGACTTTTGTGCTGTTTCATCATCTACAGTTGATGCTTCATGTTTTCATATGCCTGAGCAAACATCATTATTATGGGACTATGAACTACCTAAATATTCTGCCGAACAAGGGCAATCAAGTGGATTTTATTTATTAGCACGTGAATCAGAAAATATGCACGAAGCACTTAAAAATGCATTGTTCGAATTTCAAGACAAAACACCAGTAAGTAAAGAGCAAAGCAAAGGTTTATTACAAGAAATATCTTTAAGGGGTATGCCTACATTAAAGAAAATAACGAGTGGTGGGACTTCAAGTCTTGGTGAGATAGGGATGCTTGTAGCATTAAGGCTGTTGCAAACAGAGTTTCAAACAAACCATACGTGTGACGGTTTAATTCCAGTCTCAAAAGATTCACATATCAACTTGATTATTCCTGCAGATATATTTCAGCCAAGGTTTGATAGCTTGAGAGCACATTTAAAGACAGGCAGCATGGAGCGACCGGATCTAATAGTTATCAGCCTTGGTATATTTGAAGATAGTATAAAGTCAATGCGGATAACACCGGTAGAGGTTAAAGCTAGATCTGGAAAAATGCTGGCAGATGAAAGAGTTGATGCAATTAAACAGGCTATAACGTTCACAACTTTTTTGGAAAATATACAATCGGAATCTCAAAAAAATGAGATTTGGGGAATCGCATGGAGAGAGATGCTTACATCCTGGATTGATTATGGTTTTAGGGTTTATGGCGAAATTGACAGTATTAAGAAAACAGGAAGTGAATGGTCTAAATTACATCAAGCAACACTGATTAATATAATGTCTCAGAATGTCGAAATTGAAATCGATAAAGTTGGACGTTTAATTAGTTTAGAAAACTGTTTGAATGGTCAAGTGATATCAACTGTCGATAAAAGCTTTAAAGACACAATTATTCTCTCCCATCAATCAGCGGCATCTCTTTTAAGTGATAAGCAAGAGTCAGTGATAGAGAATATATTCGCCAGTGTTGGAAACTGGGGCTTTCTTAGTAAAATAACAAATGAAAAAACTCCTGTCACCTCAGTGCCAGTAAGTAATACAGACAAAGTTAACAACCCAGCTAACTCATCAACTGAACAAGCTGATGATAAAATATCTACCGAAGAGGTTTCTTCAGGTATACATTTTAAAGTAGGTGAAAGTTTAGATAAGTTTGAAAATAAAGATATTACTTTTTACCCAGGGAATACCGCTTTAAACAATATTAATATTGGTGTTGTTGGAGACCTTGGTACAGGTAAGACGCAACTGCTAAAGTCTTTAGTTTATCAATTAGTCAACAAACCTGAAAACAATCGAGGTGTAGCTCCCAAAGTTCTAATTTTGGATTATAAACGTGACTTTAGTGATCTTGATAATGAGAACTGTGAATTTATATCTAAGACGAACGTTAAGGTTATTAAACCTAAAGATTTACCTCTTAATATGTTCAATACCTCTGATTCATATGCCGCTACGCCATGGTTAGATAGATACTCATTCTTTCGTGATGTACTGAGTAAAATATTTAGTGCACAGAAACCTCTACAGGATAATTTTTTGAAAAAAGCGGTTAAAAAATGCTTCAATGAAATAGAGGGTAGGGACCCAACTGTTTATGAAGTATTTGAGACTTATGAAGAGTTAGTTGACGGTAAGGTTGATACTACTTATACGATAATGAGCGATATTATTGATTACGAAATATTTGAAAGTGACCCAAGTAAAATTAAAACATTTGAAGACTTCTTTGACGGGACAATTGCGCTTGATTTAAGTGGCTTTAGCGATGATAAAATTAAAAATATGATCATTGTAATCTTTCTTAATTTTTACTATGACTATATGAAGAAAGTTAAAAAGCGCAAGTTTTTAGGTGAAAACCCTCAAACAAGATTCATTGATTCATATCTACTTGTTGATGAAGCTCACAATATAATGCCTTATGAATTTCCTGTTCTTAGTAAATTATTATTACAAGGCCGTGAATTTGGCATTGGGGTAATACTTGCTTCTCAGTATTTTTCACACTTTAAAACTAATAAAGAAAATTATATGGAGCCAATTCAAAGCTGGTTCGTCCATAAAGTACCAGGGATTAAGGTAAGTGA
The DNA here is from genome assembly GCA_047635475.1 of Porticoccaceae bacterium. Taxonomy (GTDB): domain Bacteria; phylum Bacteroidota; class Bacteroidia; order Flavobacteriales; family Flavobacteriaceae; genus Flavobacterium. Next base: position 1,886 of record JBLIKQ010000080.1, on the reverse strand, counting down.
CTTAGACCGTATAGGTTTACCAAATGAAGTTCAAAGTACAATTAACCGTATAGCGTCTTTAGAGGTATTTGAGTCTTTATGTAAAACCTTAGGTCATAATGGTGAATTTATTACAGGTATCCCATTTTATAAGCTGGATTAAGTTGCCATTTAAAGTATCCTACCTGGTAATAAGTATGAAATTAATGTATAGTGCTGTATAAGTGTACAGTCTTTGGGGTTTTTAGTTTGACACTGGTAGCTAATAATAAAAGTTTTAAGTCAGTAGGGACTTATATAGACCTTTTCTCTGGATGCGGTGGATTCTCCCTCGGCCTTGGTAATTCTGGCTGGAAAGGGGTATTTGCCGTTGAAAAGGATCCTATGGCGTTTGAAACTTTTAGACATAATTTAATTGATGGCGATAAATACAACCATTTTGATTGGCCGAACTGGTTACCAAAAAAAGCAACTACAATTCAAACTCTACTTGAAGACTATGCCGATTTGCTGAAGTCGTTAAAGGGAAGTGTAGACTTGATTGCGGGGGGGCCACCATGTCAGGGTTTCTCACTAGCAGGTAGAAGGAATTCCTCAGATCCAAGAAATCAGCTTTCTGAGCAGTATATCAAAATGGTAAAAATCGTAAGCCCTAAATATTTAGTGCTTGAAAATGTTCGTGGCTTTAACGCGACATTTAAAGATTCGAATGGTGTAGCTGAAAAACAGCCTTACTCGATGGTTGTAAAAGCTAAGCTAGAAAAGCTTGGCTACAGAGTCTTTACAGATTATGTTCACAGTGAAAAGTATGGCGTACCGCAAAAGCGTACTCGCTTCATTATGATTGGTATTAGACAAGATATTTATAATCTCGATGTGGACCCCTTTTCAGTACTTGAGTCATTAAGAGCCGATTTCCTTAAAAAGAAAAAATTACCTAAAACACCTATTTCTGTTAAAACTGCAATAAGTGATCTTGAACACTTCGGTGCAAATAAAGTTTATCACTCAGGCAATGAAAATACAGGTTTTAAAAAATTAGACTATGTAGTTCCTGATAAATTGACAACATTCCAAAAAGCGATGAGAAAAGGTCTTAATGGTTCAAAACCAAATGGTTTGAGAATCGCACGACATCGAGACACTACAGTAGCAAAGTTTAAATACATACAACAAGTATGTCGCCCCGGACTAGGCTTAACAAATGAGCAGAAAGAAGTAATAGGGATGAAAAAACAAGTAATAAGTGTTTTAGACCCAGCCCAACCCTCTAGAACTTTGACAACGTTACCTGATGATTTGTTGCATTACTCTGAACCGAGAATATTAACTGTTCGTGAAAATGCAAGAATTCAGTCTTTTCCTGATGATTTCAAGTTTCAGGGGAAATATACAACTGGTGGGATGAGAAGAACTCATGAGTGCCCTAGATATACACAAGTAGGTAATGCCGTGCCTCCTTTATTAGGTGAAGTTTTAGGGCTGTTAATAGTAGCCATTCAAAATGCACATATTGATTAAGCTGTTTTTTAATCTTTACCTCTTACTTCCCACAACAAAGTACAGGAAAAACCTTTGAATATAGAACGCGCTGTATCACGAGTTATATTAACCTTTAGCTACCTAAGGGCGAGGTGATAAAGGGCCATCTACGGCGTTATTGATTTCGACAATGGAACAATCATTTTCTTCAATCAATGTCTTGTAGCTAACCCGTTATCGACTTGCTGAAACCTGCGTATTCAAGTGGCTTGGGTATATATCAAGAAGAGCTGCTAAGTGTTTTAATCTGTTAGACGAATAATAAGGCTAGCTGTTAGTTTTGTTGCTAACTTAAACATCGCACTCAAAAAAGCTAAAACATTGAGAACGTCCATTGTTTTTTGCAGCATATAAAGCGGTGTCTG
>JBLIKQ010000079.1:0-11549 GCA_047635475.1 Porticoccaceae bacterium | reverse complement strand
AGAAAATAAAGAAGAAGAAAATATTGACCCACGTTGGGACAAATTAAAGCAACTATTAACGGATAAATAATATAGTAAAATGGCGCATCCTAAGAGAAAAATCTCCAAAACAAGAAGAGATAAAAGAAGAACACATTACAAAGCTACAGTAGCACAAATCGCTACTTGCCCAATTACGGGTGAAGCACATTTATACCACAGAGCCTACTGGCATGAAGGAAAAATGTATTACAGAGGGCAGGTTGTTATAGATAAGTCTGTAGCTGTTGCTTAATGCATTTTTTTTGTAAATGATATCGAAACTCTCACATCGTGAGAGTTTTTTTGTTGTCTATAACTTTGTTAAATAAGAAGTTCAAAACTAGTGGTTTGGATTTTTTTTTGTAGATTTCACCTCTTTTAAACGTTTTTCCAGATGGTAGCATTTGAAAAAAAATATTCGAATACAATGAATACAATTACAGCCGCAATAACCGCTGTTGGAGCATATGTTCCGGACTTTGTTCTTTCAAACAAAGTGCTAGAAACAATGGTTGATACAAACGACGAGTGGATAACTTCGAGAACAGGCATTAAAGAAAGAAGAATTCTTCAAGATGCGGATAAAGGCACGTCTTTTTTAGCTATTAAAGCAGCACAAGATCTATTGTCTAAAATAGATATCGACCCCTTAGATATCGATTTGGTTATAATGGCCACGGCCACGCCAGATATGCCAGTAGCTTCGACAGGAGTTTATGTTGCTACTGAGATAGGTGCTACAAATGCTTTTGCTTACGATTTGCAAGCAGCCTGTTCCAGTTTTTTATATGGGATGTCAGCGGCCGCCGCCTATATTCAATCAGGCAGATATAAGAAGGTCCTGCTCATTGGAGCAGATAAAATGTCTTCTATTGTAGACTATACTGACAGATCTACTTGCATAATTTTTGGTGATGGCGCGGGAGCTGTTTTATTTGAACCTAATTACGAAGGACTAGGACTACAGGATGAGTATTTAAGAAGTGATGGTATAGGTCGCGATTTTTTAAAAATAGATGCTGGAGGATCTCTTAATCCAACTTCGTTGGAAACTGTAAAAGGGAACAAACATAATATTGTTCAAGACGGTAAAACTGTATTTAAATATGCAGTAACAAATATGGCCGAATCTAGCGAGCTTATTTTGAAAAGGAATAACCTAACAAATAAAGATGTTAATTGGTTAGTTCCGCATCAGGCAAATAAGCGCATCATAGACGCCACAGCCAACAGAATGAATTTAGAAGAATCTAAGGTTTTGATGAATATAGAGAAGTATGGGAATACGACCTCTGCGACCTTGCCTCTGGTGCTTAACGATTTTGAACATCTGTTCAAAAAAGGAGATACCATTATTTTAGCGGCATTTGGAGGCGGATTCACTTGGGGATCTATTTATTTGAAATGGGCATACGACAAACAATAAATTTAAACTAAAAAGAAATAATTATGGATTTAAAAGAAATTCAGAACTTAATCAAATTTGTAGCAAATTCGGGAGTTGCAGAAGTTAAATTGGAAATGGATGATATAAAAATCACCATCAGAACAACTTTGGAAGGAAATTCAGATACCACATATGTTCAGCAAATGCCTTCTCAAACTCCATTTCAGCAAGCTTTAGCTCCGCAACCAGTTGCTCCTGTAGCTTCGGCGCCAGTTGCAGTTGAAGAGGATTCAAAATTCATTACTATAAAATCTCCAATTATTGGAACTTTCTATAGAAAACCATCTCCTGACAAGGCGATGTTCGTAGAAGTGGGGACCACGATAGGTAAAGGTGATGTTCTTTGTGTTATCGAAGCAATGAAATTATTTAACGAAATCGAGTCTGAAGTTTCGGGTAAAATTGTAAAAATCTTGGTTGACGATATGTCTCCTGTTGAATTTGACCAACCTTTATTCCTAGTTGATCCATCTTAAATTAATTATAAATTATGAATTATAAATTATAAATTGTTTTTACCATCGATTGTAATTTTAAAAAACTCATAACTCATAACTCATAACTCAAAATAGATGTTTAAAAAAATATTAATTGCAAATAGAGGGGAAATTGCACTTCGTATCATACGAACTTGCAAGGAAATGGGCATTAAAACTGTGGCTGTTTACTCTACTGCTGATGCAGAAAGTTTGCATGTTAGGTTTGCTGACGAAGCTGTTTGTATAGGACCGCCTCCAAGCAATTTGTCCTATTTGAAAATGTCAAATATTATTGCAGCTGCAGAAATAACAAATGCTGATGCAATACATCCAGGATACGGATTTCTTTCTGAGAACTCAAAGTTTTCGAAAATATGTCAGGAACACGGAATTAAATTTATTGGAGCTTCTCCAGAAATGATTGACCGAATGGGTGATAAGGCATCCGCTAAATCTACTATGATTGAAGCTGGTGTTCCATGTGTTCCCGGTTCAGTGGGAATTTTGGAATCATTTGAACAAACTCAAGAAATCGCAAAATCTTTCGGTTACCCTGTAATGCTTAAAGCAACTGCAGGTGGTGGTGGAAAAGGAATGCGTGCAGTTTGGAAAGAAGAAGATTTATTAAAGGCATGGGAAGGCGCTCGTCAAGAGTCAGCTGCGGCTTTTGGAAATGACGGTATGTATCTTGAAAAATTAATTGAAGAGCCACGTCATATCGAAATTCAAGTTATTGGAGACTCTTATGGAAAAGCGTGTCATCTTTCTGAGAGAGACTGTTCCGTTCAACGTCGTCACCAAAAACTAACGGAAGAAACCCCATCACCATTTATGACAGACGAATTGCGTCTAAAAATGGGAGATGCTGCAGTAAAAGCAGCTGAATATATAAAGTATGAAGGTGCCGGTACGGTAGAATTTTTGGTTGATAAACACCGTAATTTCTATTTTATGGAAATGAATACTCGTATTCAGGTAGAACATCCTATTACAGAACAAGTAATTGATTATGATTTAATACGTGAGCAAATTTTAGTCGCTGCTGGTGTGCCTATTTCTGGTAGAAATTACTTGCCAGAATTGCATGCTATCGAATGTCGCATTAACGCTGAAGATCCTTACAATGATTTTAGACCTTCACCAGGAAAAATCACTACGTTACATATGCCAGGAGGACATGGAGTTCGTTTAGATACTCATGTGTATTCTGGTTATACTATTCCGCCAAATTACGATTCGATGATTGCGAAGCTTATTACTACTGCCCAAACTCGCGAGGAAGCAATTAGTAAAATGAGAAGAGCATTAGATGAATTTGTTATTGAAGGAATAAAAACCACAATACCTTTTCATAGACAGCTGATGGATGATCCAAGATATATATCTGGAGATTACACGACGGCATTTATGGATACTTTTAAAATGAGTGCTCCTGAATAAATAGAGGGACACTCTAAGCATAAAAAACCTCACTTTTCAGTGAGGTTTTTTTATGACTATTTTTCAATTTACAAGGTTTCTTTCAACCATTTAAAAAATTCTTTTTGCCAAATTTGTGCGTTTTGAGGCTTAAGGACCCAATGATTCTCTTCCGGAAAGTAGATGAACCTACTCTTTATTCCACGTAATTGTGCAGCTTGAAATGCTTCTTGTCCTTGTCCGATAGGCACACGAAAATCTTTACCGCCCTGATAAATCAATATTGGAGTGTTCCATTTTTCAACTAAAGTGGCCGGATTGAATGTGGTGTAGGTTTTTTGGGCAATCGCATTGTCTTTTTCCCAATACGCGCCACCAAAATCCCAATTTGTGAAAAAAACTTCTTCAGTAGTTCCAAACATACTTTGGGTATTGAATACCCCGTCATGTGCAATAAAAGTTTTGAATCGTTTGTTATGTATTCCCGCTAGATAAAAAGCTGAATAACCACCGTAACTCGCCCCGACACAACCTAAACGTTCTTTGTCTACGTAGCTTTCTTTAGCTACATCATCAATCGCTGATAAGTAGTCATCCATTACTTGTCCGCCCCAATCTTTGCTTATCTGTTCATTCCATTCTACGCCCTGTCCTGGCATTCCACGACGATTTGGTGCTACAACGATATATCCGTTTGCTGCCATTAACTGGAAATTCCAACGGAAAGAGTAAAACTGTGTCAATGCTGCTTGTGGTCCGCCTTGGCAATATAATAGGGTTGGGTATTTTTTTGTGGAATCAAAATTAGGTGGCAGAATAACCCATACCAACATTTTTTTTCCATCGGTTGTGGTAACATATCTTCTTTCGGTTTTGCTTAGCGCCAAAGAATCATAGATAGTAGTGTTTACATTTGATAATTGTTTCCAACTTTTTTTCTTCATGTCAAACGAAAATATTTCGGAGGCATGGTTCATATCAGCTCTAGTAACGATGATATTACTTCCGGAAAAGCCAACGATTTCATTTACGTCAAAATCACCAGAGCTAACTTGTTGAACATGGATTGCGATTTTGGTCAGGCCGGGAAAATTAACTTCAAATACTTGTTTCGTTCCATCAATTGCAGCGATAAAGTAGATTTTTTTGCCATCTTTACTCCAGATAAAACTATCTACTGTTCCGTCCCAATTAGCGGTTAGGTTCATTTTAGTCCCTTCGAAATCGACTATGATGTCATTTTTATCGGCTTCGTAACCATCATGCTTCATTTGTAACCAAGTTAAATCTCCTGACGGAGAAAATGTTGGTGATTGGTCATATCCTAAATTGCCCTCGGTTCTATTGGTGGTTTGTCCTGTTTCTAGGCTATAATCATAAATATTGGTGTTTGTGGATACGGCGTATTGCGTTCCCTCTTTCTTCTTGCTAACGTATAAAATTCGTTTGCTATCAGGAGACCAGATGTAATCTTCGTCACCACCGAAAGGTTTTTGCGGACTGTCAAAAGCCGCTGCTCCAAGAATATCAAAGCCAACCGCTCCTTTTGTAGTTTCTTTATAAAAAACGTGATTGAATTTGCCTTCATTCCAAGTGTCCCAATGACGGTAATCCAAGCCGTCATAGATTTGCACTTCTGATTTTTCCAAAGTAGGATAGAAGTCTTTTCCTAGAACATTATTAAGCTTAACCTCTTCGTTATAGACAAGGTACTTGCCATCTGGAGAAACGTTTTTGTCTTCCAGCAAATCTTTGTAATCCTCAACCTCTGTTGGAGCTCCGCCGCTCACCGACATGAAGAAATATTTTGAATTCGATTTGTTTTCGTCAACTGACGGAGTCGTTACTTTATAAACAATGTTTTTTGCGTCTTTAGAGATGCCCAGTGGCGTTACCCTACCTAACTCCCAAAGGATTTCAGGAGACATTACATTTTGACTAATAGCGCTTAAACTCATGATTGTTAGGATTGTAATAAGTATTTTTTTCATTTCTAATATTGTTGTTTTAGAATTATAAAAATAGATAATTTTAAGCGTTTGAAGGAGCTTTTGAAAATTCTTTTAGTCTTTGCCATATAGGCAGTCGTTGTGAATTATAGTTTGGCGATATAAAAAAACAGTATGCGGTCCTTTTATTTTAATTATGTCTTGGCGAATTTATTTGTAGGCGATAGGAGTATTAGCTCCCAAAAAAATATTATTTTTATAAAAATTTATCAGATGCAATTAAGTTATTGGGAATTGAAAAACTGGTTCACAAACGTCGATTATACAATCGTGGGAAGCGGAATTGTAGGTTTGCATGCTGCTTTACGCTTGCGAGAAAAATATCCGGAGAGTAAAATATTAGTTTTAGAAAAAGGGATGTTGCCCCATGGAGCTAGTACTAAGAATGCTGGTTTTGCCTGCTTCGGGAGTATCTCGGAAATAATAGATGATTTAAAATCACATTCTGAGGATGAGGTTTTTAATCTGATTCATAAGCGCTGGAAAGGATTACAATTATTGCGAAAACGACTCGGAGATGAAATAATGGATTTTAAGACTTACGGTGGTTACGAGTTATTTTTGAAAGAAGATGAGAGTTGTTACGATGAATGCGTAAAAAAATTGCCAATCATAAATGAGATATTGAAACCTCTTTTTAAGGCTGACGTATTTACAAAAGAAATCGATAGTTTTGGTTTTAATGGGGTTCGGGAACACTTAATTTTTAATCCGTTCGAAGCACAAATCGATACGGGGAATATGATGCAAGCCCTATTGAAACAGGCTGTTTCCGAGAACATTCTCATTCTTAATCAGCAGACGGTGACTTCTTTTTTGGATAAGGGAAATGAGGTGGAAATTGCCTTGGGCAATTTTAGTTTCATGACTAATAAAGTCTTTTTTGCCACTAATGGTTTTGCAAACGAATTAATTGGTGGAGCGGTTAAGCCAGCAAGAGCCCAAGTTCTAGTGACGGAGCCAATTAAAAACCTAGATATAAAAGGAACTTTCCATTTGGATCGGGGCTACTATTATTTTAGAAATATTGGTGATAGAATATTGTTAGGCGGTGGCAGAAATTTAGATTTTGATGCGGAAACCACTACGAAGTTCGCACAAACAGAAATTGTACAGGATAAATTGGAACAGTTATTAAAAGAAGTGATTTTACCTGATCAGGATTTTAAAATAGCGCACCGATGGAGCGGTATAATGGGCATAGGAAACAGTAAGAATCCCATCGTTTCCCAGTTGTCCGAAAACGTGTATTGCGGAGTGCGACTTGGAGGAATGGGAGTGGCGATAGGAAGTTTAATAGGAACAGAATTAGCAGACTTAATATAATGGCGACAAAAATCATACAAAGGAAACCTACGAAAAAACCAGTAAAAAAACAATCAAGTAGTTCTATGAATAAATTAAGTCGGTTTCTATTTAAAGTTTTTTTGTGGTTTTTAGGGATATCCGTTTTTTTTGTGCTGCTTTTTAAATTTGTACCGGTACCGTTTACGCCGTTAATGGCTATTCGGGCAATTGAAAGCAATACAGCTGGTGAAGAAATGATATGTAGTCATGATTGGGAGCCTCTAGAAAATATATCTGTTAATTTGCAAAAGGCTGTAATAGCCAGTGAAGACGGAAGTTTTCTTAAGCATAATGGTTTTGATTTTGTAGCGATGAAAAAAGCATTCAAAAATAACGAGCGTGGTCGCAGAATAAAAGGGGGGAGTACTATTTCGCAGCAAACGGCGAAAAATGTTTTTCTGTGGCAAGGGCGTAGCTATCTAAGAAAAGGGCTGGAAGCCTATTTTACGGTTCTCATAGAGTTTATTTGGGGGAAAGAGCGCATCATGGAAGTATATTTAAATAGTATCGAAATGGGGGATGGTGTATATGGAGCTCAAGCTGCTGCGGAACATTGGTATCGAAAAGATGCTGCTAATCTTACTCCCATTCAAGCAGCTGGAATTGCTGCTATTTTGCCCAGCCCCAGAAAATATACTGCTACGAGTTCCTCTTCTTATATTAATAATCGAAAAACAAAAATTATGCGTGTGATGCGTACTGTTGGAAAAATCGAATATTAGATGTTATGTAAAAAAGCTCTTGTTGTTATTGCCGTTATGGCGTCAGTTTTATCTTTTGGACAAGGGGAAACTGCAGAATTCGGTCTCATTACAGATAATGACCTGTATACTTCGTGTAAGAATGATATGTATTACACTAATGGTCTGGAGCTGTTTTATAGATTTTTGAATAAAAGCAAAAAGGAGGAAGTAGATAAAAAAATCACCGAATTTAGAATAGGGCAATACATTTACACTCCCAGATTTTTACACTCTCCAGAAATAGAAATAATAGATCGCCCTTTTGCTGGATATCTCTTTGGCGAGCTTGGGAAAATTGTGTTTTATAAAAATGAGTCCGTATTTAAAACAGATTTTCAATTCGGATACGTTGGGGCCAGCTCTTTTGCTAGAGAAACTCAAAGATTTTTACATAAATTAGTTGGTTATAAATCAGTGCGGGGTTGGGAACACCAGATTCAAAATGCTTTAGCAATACAAGCTCATTTCTTTTTTTCAAAAAAGCTGTTGCCAAAGATTGACAATGAATATATCGATTTTCATTTTCAATCTGAAGCGAGTTTAGGAACAATCTTCACGGCGGCTTCGGCTGGATTTATGACTAGAATAGGACTTAAAAAATTAGTTCCAGTGTACGATTCTAATTTTCATGGAGGATCGATAGGAAGCAATGAGAGTGAGTTTTATTTTTATATAGCGCCCAGTATTAACTATCAGTTGTATGACGCTACAATTCAAGGGAGTCTTTTTAATAATAACAGTCCCGTAACTTTCGACTTGGTTCCTTTCCGGTTTATTGGGGAAGCAGGTTTTAAATACCGAAAAAACAACCTTAATTTATTCTATGTTTTTGTTTATCGAGGGAAGGAGCTCTATAGCAAGACCATTTCAGGGTTTTTTTATGGGTCTATTGGAGTTTCATATTTACTAAAATAGGTGGCTTAGAATATTGTATAAAATAAAAAACCGTAAACTCTTAGTTAATAAGGTATTACGGTTTTATTCTGTGGAGAATATCGGATTCGAACCGATCACCTCTTGCCTGCCAGGCAAGCACTCTAGCCAAATGAGCTAATCCCCCAGAACTGCGGCAAAGATAGTGTAAAAAAACAGATTTTAAAAAACTACTTTCAAATCTTTCAAAAATGTGATGTTTACTATTAATATTTCTAACTTTACATCAAAACATCTTAAATGGCAGCACAAGACCCAAACGGATCACTCAGTACAACAATCGAAAATAAAATTGCGACTGTTGAATTTGGACACCCAGCGAGCAATTCTTTTCCTCGTCAATTATTGAATTCCTTGACTGAGGAAATCAACGTGTTAAGTGGTAATAAAGAGGTTTCTGTAATCGTTTTGCGCAGTCTGGGATCAGCTGCTTTTTGTGCTGGTGCCTCTTTTGATGAGCTTTTGGCTGTGTCCAATCAGGAGGAAGGGACAAAATTTTTCTCCGGTTTTGCCAATTTGATTAATGCCATGCGCAACTGTTCCAAAATAATTGTGGGTCGCATCCACGGCAAAGCCGTTGGCGGGGGAGTAGGTATTGCTGCTGCCTGCGATTACGCTTTCGCAACTGTCGATAGCGCTATAAAACTTTCGGAATTAGCAATAGGAATTGGGCCGTTTGTCATTGAACCTGCCGTGAGCCGAAAAATCGGGAAAAGTGCTATGTCCGAAATGACCTTGGCTGCGCACGAATGGAAAAATACCGATTGGGCACAGCAAAAAGGGCTTTACGCCAAAGTACTGCAAGACCAAGTGGAATTAGATATCGATTTAGCTCATTTCACCAGCAAGCTGGCTTCCTATAATCCGGAAGCCTTAGACGAAATGAAAAGAGTGATGTGGGAAGGAACAGATCACTGGGAAATCCTCTTGCTGGAAAGAGCTGCCATATCAGGACAATTAGTGCTGTCTGACTTCTGTAAAAATGCATTGTCTCAATTTAAAAAATAATTTACAAGGTTCGGTTCTTTTTTCTTTAGGAGCTATTCCTGCTATCCGCTATATCTTTGGCTGGTCAGAAAGCCAGTCAAAGGATGCCGCTGCTATCAGGGCTAAAACCAAGAGGTCGGGAAACAAGAGATTTAAGAGCCGTTTCTCATATCAATTTACTAAATTTGCACTCAAAATTATATCTCGATGAGTAATATCAGAATTACAAAAAAATTTAGTTTCGAAACCGGTCATGCCTTATATGGTTACGATGGGAAATGTAAAAATGTTCACGGGCATAGTTATAAATTGTCAGTTACAGTGATAGGAAGCCCTATTGAGAACCGAAATGATGTTAAATTTGGAATGGTTATCGACTTTACGGATTTAAAAAAAATCGTCAAAGAAGAAATTGTAGACCAGTTTGATCATGCGACTGTTTTTAACGAAACGACACCGCATGTTGAGTTGGCACATGAATTAATAAATAGAGGTCACCACGTAATTTTGGTAGATTACCAACCCACAAGTGAGAATATGGTAGTCGATTTTTCACAAAGAATTATCGCAAGACTTCCAGAAGGGATAAGGCTTTTTTCCCTTAAACTACAAGAAACTGAGTCGTCTTTTGCCGAATGGTACGCCAGCGACAATTTGTAAATTCAAAAAACCATACTTTAGTTTGATGCAATTATCCAAAAACAAAAAAATATATTTCGCTTCCGATCAGCATTTTGGTGCGCCGACGGCTGAGTTAAGTCTTCCAAGGGAAAAGAAATTTGTCGCTTGGCTTGACGAAGTAAAGGAAGATGCCGACGCTATTTTTTTGTTAGGTGATTTGTTCGATTTCTGGTTCGAATACAAAGCAGTTGTCCCAAAAGGATTTGTTCGGGTTTTAGGCAAACTTGCTGAAATCCGCGACAGCGGAATTCCCATTTATTTTTTCGTAGGAAACCACGATTTATGGATGGAGGACTATTTCGAGAAAGAATTAAACATTCCCGTATTTTATGAAAACCAGGAATATACTTTTGGTGATAAAACTTTCCTGATTGGACACGGAGACGGAAAGGGTCCAGGTGATATGGGATACAAACGCATGAAAAAAGTATTTACCAATCCATTTTTCAAATGGCTTTTTAGATGGCTTCATCCAGATATTGGAGTCTGGTTGGCACAATATTTATCAGTAAAAAACAAATTGATTTCTGGAGATGAAGACATCACTTTTCTTGGAGAGGACAATGAATGGTTAATTTTATATTCCAAAAGGAAATTGGAAACCAAACATTACAATTACCTCATTTTTGGCCACCGTCATCTACCTATGAAAGTGTCTGTAGGAGAAAATTCAGAATACGTAAATCTGGGCGACTGGATCAGTTATTTTACTTATGGCGTTTTTGATGGGGAAAATTTTGAATTAAAAAAGTACTAGAACTAATTCATTCCCTCACCGTATAAATAATCATTTAGATTAATTTTAAACAAAGTACCTTCTACTAGGTCTTTTATCGAATTTAGCTCTTCCATAGAAACGGCTAAATCAATTTGTGAACAGGGTGTTTTTAATAGAAATTTATGGCACTCTTTTTTTAAGGCACAATCATCACAAGAATTGTTAAGCGTATAACTTTCGTGAATACAACACTGAAACAGTTTCAGTTCGTGGCGGCTAAAATAAAAGCCGGTTTCCCTAAAAATCAGTTGGACTTTGTCTGTTAGTACTTCGTTCTCTTTTCTCCAGTAGAAAGAAGTGCCTGCATCATTAAGATATATTTGTTTCATTTCTTGCATAGTAATTAGTTTCAAACAAATATAATAATTATTTAGATTTATTCTAAATAAAACTACTTAAAATTTACTCCTGATTCTCGTGTTCTTCTAAATCTTTGGTCAGATCGAGTTTTCTAAAAGTAGGTGAGATTATCCCCGTCGTTAATACTACGAATAGCGTCATACTTCCTCCAAAGACTACCGCAGTTACTGTTCCCATTAATTTTGCCGTAAGTCCGCTTTCAAAAGCGCCCAATTCGTTTGAAGAACCTACAAACATCGAGTTTACTGCCGAAACTCTACCGCGCATATGGTCTGGAGTTTTAAGTTGTAAGATGGTTTGACGAATTACTACAGAGATACCGTCAAAAACACCGCTAAGGAACAA
>JBLIKQ010000078.1:0-11635 GCA_047635475.1 Porticoccaceae bacterium | reverse complement strand
TATAGGAACTTGCTTGTTATTGCGGGTGCAAAACTAACACCTTTATTGCGTAATACAAGACTTTTATTGGAGTTTTTTTGACGTTTTCTTAACTTTGAGTTTAAATAGCTGGAATTGTGTGTCTTGAAAATTAAATTTTTTTAAATTTTATTACGCTAACCCAGGATAACAGCGACTGCCTGATAGAAAATCGATAGTTTTTCTTGGATATAAAGCGGCTTTATACTAAACAACAAAGCTTCCAACCTTTAAAAGGCTGGAAGCTTTGTCAATATTGCCGGCCTTTTATAGATGCTCCTATATAACAAGGAGCCTTTTCTATGAATTAAAAGGCAAAATCTCCGTTTTAAAAATAAATCCCTAGCCCTGATAGCAGCATAAATCCTTATATGACCGGGTTCGGCATATAAGATTGAAGCGAATAGCGGGAAATAGCTCCTACTTATTCTAATCGAAACGAATGGCTTTGACGGGTGAGATTTTTGTTATTATATAGGAAGGAATTAACAAGACCAGAAAGCAAACGCCAATGGTGAGAAGGTTCAGTAGTGCAATATATCCCCAATTAAGATATACCGGCGCCTGGTTTACATAGTAATTTTCAGGATTGAGCTTGATTATTCCAAAATGCTGCTGAACTAACAATATGGATATCCCTATAAGATTCCCCCAGAATAAACCGCGAAGAATAAGATAGGAAGCATTGTATAGAAATACTTTACGAATACTCCAGTTGTTTGCACCTAGCGCCTTTAATATCCCAATCATTTGGGTACGCTCCAGGATAAGCACTAACAATGCCACCACCATGTTGATAGTTGCGACCAATATCATAACAATCAAAATAACTATGATATTGAAATCGAATAATTGAAGCCACTCGAATATATAACTGTATTTTTCTATTATGGTTTTAGTATCAAGCGTAGAACCCGTTTGTTGATATACGGTTTCGCCCAAAGGTTTTATATCGTCAAAATCATTCACAAAAACTTCGAAAGCCCCCACTTGATCTGATTTCCATTTGTTGATCAGTTGCATGTGTCGAATATCACCGATAATATAAGTAGCATCAAATTCCTGAAAACCAGAATTAAAAATTCCCGTAATTTTAAACCTTCGGATGTTAGGCAACTTATTCTGCCCTTCTTTCATGAAGAAAGTATTAAAGGCATCTCCAACCTTTAGCTTTAATCTATTGGCCAAGAATTGGGAAATCAATACATCTTCATTTAGCTTTTTTGAAAAATCTGGCAATCTTCCTGAAACTAAATAATCCTTTATGTTGTTCCAGTCGTAGTCTTCTCCTACCCCTTTATAGACAATTCCCTCAAAAGCGGTTTCCGTTCTTATAATTCCCGCTTTGCTTGCAATGGCTTGAATATGACTCACCCCTTCAACCGCATTAAACTTCGGATAAAAGTCCTGGTTTTTTGAAATTGGAACTAAGCTAACTTCAGATTGATTGTTGTCGTAATTCGAAATGATGATATGCCCGTTAAACGCAGAAATTTTCTCTCGAATCTTTTGTTGCAACCCGATTCCTGTTGCTACTGAAACAATCATCATGATCATTCCTATGGCAATGGCTGAAATTGCAATTTTTATAATTGGTGCAGATATGCTACTTTTATTATCTTTAGCAGCTATTAGTCTTTTGGCTATGAAATATTCTAAATTCAAGAGAAGTGTTTTGGTTATCTTGCAAATATACATAAAGTTTCCAGCCAAGAATCGCTCCATTTTTTACTTATTATAATAAAACATGACCTTTGCATCCTTTATTTTTGTCGCTACCAATTTTAGAAAAGCAATCTTGATATCATCTTGCTTCGTCCTAGCTTTAGTTTCTTGCGGAAGCTCGATCAAAAAACAAGATAATAGACACGCAAAGCGCGATTCCATAATCGTCAACACAAAAAATTTACCCGTAATAAAAATGGGGGTGGACAATAGCAAGCTATACCTTGCTTTATTAAAGGATAAAAAAGTCGGTATTGTAACGAATCAATCGGGTCTTTTATCAAATAGCATCCATATTGTCGATTTCCTAGTAGAAAAAAATATCCAAGTCACAAAAATATTTGCGCCAGAACACGGCTTTCGAGGGACTGCTGATGCTGGCGAACATATCGTTGACGGAAAAGACGCCAAAACAGGACTTCCGATCATATCACTATATGGCGACAATAGAAAGCCGAAGCCGGCGCAATTAGTCGGAATCGACATCATGGTATTTGATTTGCAAGATGTGGGCGCACGATTTTATACCTATATTTCCTCTCTACATTATATAATGGAAGCTTGCGGCGAAAACAACATCCCTCTAATTATTCTAGACAGACCAAACCCTAACGGAAATGTAGTGGACGGTCCTATCCTGGAAAAAGAATATTCCAGTTTTGTGGGTATGCATCCAGTACCAATTCTGCATGGCATGACAATCGGTGAATATGGACAAATGATTAATGGCGAAAAATGGCTTAAAAACACGATCCAATGCAAGCTAACAGTTATTCCTTGTACTTATTACAATAGAAAGATGGATTATAGCCTACCAGTAAAGCCATCACCTAACCTTCCAAATAACCAAGCCGTGAATCTTTATGCAAGTTTATGCCTTTTTGAAGGAACCAACGTAAGTGTGGGAAGAGGGACAGAGAAACAATTTCAAATTTACGGATCACCCCATTTGCCAAAAACCGAGTTTAGTTTTATTCCAAAACCAAATCTAGGAGCCAAAAACCCAGTCTGTAACGGGCTCGAATGTTTCGGCGAAGACTTGTCGGCTGTTGCCAAAGTAAACCAATTGGAGTTAAAATGGCTCATTAAAGCTTATCAAACCACTAAGGATAAATCTAAATTCTTTAACGCATTTTTTACTAAATTGGCGGGAACTAAAAAACTCCAGATGCAATTAGAAGAGGGCATCCCTGAAGATGCAATCAGAAAAAGCTGGGAAAAAGGACTAATCGAGTTTGAAGAAATGAGAGCTAAATATTTGATTTACTAATTCTATTTCTCGAACTACGAAGCAAGAAACAAGACAACTCTATAAAGGTAATTTCTTTTTCATTTCTTCTACAATGTTAAACGCGGCAGGGCAGATTGGAATATTTTTCAAAGTTAAATCAGTAATTTGTTGGAACTTCTTTCTGTCTGTATGAGGAAATTCTCTGCATGCTTTTGGGCGTACATCATATATCATGCAGGCATTTTCACTATCCAAAAAGGTACAAGGAACACTTTGCAGCACATAATCCTTATCTTCATCAATGCGCAGATATTGTTCGATAAATCTCTGTGGTTTTTGTTTCAGATATTTCGATACGCGTTCGATATCTGCTAATGTAAATAACGGCCCAGTTGTTTTGCAACAGTTCGCACATTTTAAACAGTCAGTTTTCTTAAATTCTGCATCATGCAAATCCTGCATTACATAATCTAAATTCTTAGGCGTTTTCTTTTTAAGCTTATCGAAATACTTTTTGTTTTCTATATGCTTATCTTTGGCTTCTTTAGGAAGATCGTTTAAAGATGGTTTCAAGTTTAAATTTTAAAGTTGGAAACACAAAAGTAACAAACTTGAAACCTGAAACCTGAAACTTTAAACAAAAAAGATGAAAGACCTTTTTGGCAAAGCCATACTTGATTTTCAAACGAATAACTCCCCCGAAGATTTAATTACCGAAACTACAATTTCTGAAGAAGACGAAATGAGTGTAGCTTATCTATTTCGTACCTATAATGAAATGCCAAATATGGAGCAGAAAGCGCTTCAACTATCCCAAGGCAGAGTCCTTGACGTAGGTTGTGGAGCAGGAAGCCACAGTTTAACTTTGCAAAACGAGAGGAATCTAGAGGTAACGGCCATCGATATTTCAGCAAACGCTATTGAAGCATGTACATTACGGGGAATAAAAGATGCCCGCGTGCAAGATGTGATGACATTAGAAAACGAAAAATACGATACTATTTTATTGTTGATGAATGGTGCCGGCATGTGTGGAAGGTTGAAGAACATACCAAAATTTCTACTAAAACTTAAGTCTCTACTGAATCCTGGGGGGCAGATTCTGCTGGATAGTTCTGATATAATCTATATGTTTGATGACGATGAAGATGGCGGGAAGTGGATCCCCTCCGAAAACGCATATTATGGCGAAGTGGTTTTCAACATTGCATACAAAGGCGAAAAAGAAAAACCATTTGACTGGATGTATATTGATTACAATACGCTCCAAAATGCGGCTTTCGCCAATGACCTAAAATCTGAATTAATTCTTGAAGGAGAGCATTATGATTACTTAGCCAGGCTTTCTATATAATAAATAGTCCCTCCAAAGGATCAGTGCTAAATACAAACAAACGAGCCAAACAACAATTATTGTTTGGCTCGTTTGTTTGTATTACTATATTGGTGTATGCATTTACTTATGTGGCTGTAAGGACCCAAATTTGATCAAATCAATAAGCTGTTATTGGAAATCGAATGGGGAAGCTAACTTTAATGCCATTTTTTTCTGCCGGAATCCATTTAGAACATTTAGCCAAAGCTTTTAATAACGTATCCTCAAAATTTTTCGGAACAACTCCAAGTATTTTAATATCTGACATACTCCCATCTACTTCTACGGTAAAATTAATATATATTTTATTCGTACTACCTTCAATTCGTGGAGCTGGCAAATATTTGAAAATAGATTCATAAAACTTAGTTAGCCCTCCCGGAAATTCTGGGTTTTTATCATACACTTCGCTATCCACAATACTTACAGCTGAAACATCTGAGGATTCTTGCGCAACAACTATCTGCATTCCACAAAAAATAAATGTTAGATACAACAGCTTTTTCATATTAAGGTATGTTTAGATATTTATGCGTTTGCAGTGACACTCTCCATTTCGGATTATTCATTACATAATCAACGATTAACGGAGTCATTTCTTCTTTCTTGCTCCATTCTGGTTGAAGAAATAAAATAGCATCATCATTTACCAGCTCAGCTTGCTCCTCTGCAAAAATAAAATCATGCTTGTTAAAAATAATGACCTTCAATTCATGCGCCTTATCGTAGACAGTTTTGGTCGGTAATTTATTTTTCTTTGGCGAAAGACAAATCCAGTCCCAGGTTCCCGTAAGCTTATAAGCTCCTGAAGTTTCTATATGAACCTTCCGATTATTGTTCTTAAGCATTTGTGTCAAAAGAGTCATATCCCACATTAATGGTTCTCCTCCCGTCACTACAACAGTTTCGGCATATTTACTAGCATTAGCCACAACTAGATCAACACTTGTAGGCGGATGTAAAGCGGCATTCCAACTTTCTTTAACATCACACCAGTGACAACCTACATCGCAACCCCCGATTCTCACAAAATAAGCTGGTGTTCCGGTATGGAAGCCCTCCCCTTGAATTGTATAAAACTCCTCCATCAATGGAAGCATCGCCCCTTTATTAACTTCTAACTGTATTTCTTTTGATAGCATTATAATAATTTAAAGATGCAAAGATAGCCAATTTGAAAAGGAGTAATTTAATTATATGGAAATGCTTTCTAAAAATTGATGGTCCAAACATAATAACTGACAATATTACTGCTTAATTAGCACAAAATAAAAGAGAGAAGGTCAAAGATGAAGCCTTAACAAACTAACTTTTTTCATCTAAAACAAAAAAACCGATAGCGTTAAAGCTATCGGTTTTAAAATATTGTATAAATTATATTATTTAAGCGTATTCACAGACTGTTTTGCATATCCATTCTCAGGATCAATCGCAAGTGTTTTATTGAACATCGCAATAGCTTTTACTTTATCAGTATTGGCATAACCTGCAGCCATAGTATTATAAGCTTCAACTAATTTAGCTTTCACAGTAGATTTAGCCAATTCCTCAGGACCTTTTTTGGTCACAATGTCTATATACTGTTGGTAGTATTTAATCATCAATTCATCATCTCCAAGCAAACTATTCGTTCTTGCACGGTAAACATATACATCCTGAGTCGCTGGTGATGCTTCGATAACATTTCCAAAAGCAATATCTGCCTTATTCAAAGCAATTGTATCTCTTACAGCACCCGTTTTTGTGTTATCAAAATACAAAGAGTTTCCTAAATAAAAATTGTCAAGCAAATAGTTCTTAGATTCCTTATAAGAAGTTGCGATCTCAAAAATAGCAGCTGCTTCTCGATACATCTTTTTCTCATAAAGATCTTTTCCAGCTTCACTTAAGTCATTTGCAACAGAATTTTCCATAGCATACGCTTTCTTAACAAGAGCGATTCCTTTACTAAATAAAACTGGTTCTGCAACTGTTAAGTCTGCTCCCATCGTTGCTTTTTTAATATTAGAAAAACCAAGATATAAATAATCTAGTGACATCACATTATTCGACGCATTAGAAGTAAAATCTTCAAGAGCTTTGATTGCCACATCCACATTATCATTAAAGTATGCAGAGTAACCTAAATACCTTAAGATTCTGGGATTCACATTGTCAATTTCCTTCATCATATTAGCTTCAATTTCTAAAGCTTTGTAATCATGAGCAACAATTAAAAAGTCAGCGTGACGCATACGCGAGGCTACAGAATAATCTGTTAAACCCATATATTTTTCGTAGTATGACAAAGCTTCTTTCATGTATTGATCATTTCTTGATGGTACATTAACCGCCCAATAGTAATACGTCTCAGCTAATTCACGATAAAGCGGTCCGTAATTAGGGTTTGTCGCTATTACATCATTAAAGGCATTTACGGCTTCTGTATATGCTTTCGCTCCTTTAAGCAAAACTCCCAATTGCATTTTTGCTCTTATCAAAGAATTGTCTATACGGAATGCATTACGATATGCTGAATAAGCATCATTTTGATTTTTGTCCCCATAGTAAGCATCTCCAAAAGCTAATAACACAAGAGGTTCTTGACTATACTTCTCGTCCACACGTTTCAAAGTACTTATTGCAGCCTTATAATCTGGCTTATAAGCATTCATATATGCTTTTGCTACATATACAAACTCTTCAAAATCTCTTCTTCCCATTTCTTCTATCGCCAAATCAAATTTAGTTTTGGCAGCAGCTGCATCACCGTCGTTAAGATCTATTTGACCTAACCCGATATAATTAAAATGCTCGTCATCTTTAGCTCTTAAACCATTTTGATAACTAATTTTTGCAGAATCCACTATTCTTTGAGTAAGGTAAACATTCCCTAAAAGGAAGTAAGCCAGTCCCTCGTCTGGATCAGATTTAATTATTGAATTTAAAGTGATTTTTGCATTTTGGTACTTTTCGGCGTCGATCTCTTTTTTAGCTTGATCAATATCTTGAGCATAACTAACAGCTACGGAAGACAAAAGGGCAACACCTAAAATTTTAAATTTGTTCATTTTAACTTTTTTTAATTTATTCATATTCATTTTCATTATCATTGTTTCTTATCAACCTTAATGTTACTTTTGATTATAATATTTCTGCCTGGCATCCTCACAGGAAGTAATCCAGATTTTAAAATTATTCTTTGACCAATATCTCCTGCAACAAACGAAGCGAACCCCATACCCAATCCAGAATACCCTTGCCCGTTTATTATGTACAAATCACGTGCCAAAGGATATGTACCTTCTGCAATATTATTTTGCGATGGCGCAAAATAGCCATTATTATTTAGACTTTTTACATAAAGAACATTTATGTTTTTCATATCGCTTTTCAAATCAGCTGAAGGCTGTGACAACCAATTGACTCCTACTACTCCAATCATTCCTTCATTTTCGGCAACATATTTGATAACATCTTCATTAGTCTTGAAAGAAAAAACACCCTTGGTAGGAATTTCTTTGATCCCCGAAAGATCATTCATATACCGGACCGTACTAGAGTTGGGATTGTCAAAGACTAATCCTTTTATATTCGTCTGTTCTTTACCTTGCATAAACCTTATCACATCTGCCAAGGCGATCAAAGTGTCTTTACTTCCATTGTTCCTAATAAAAGCAATTGCGTCAATACCTATTTTAGTGATCTTAGGCGTAATATGCATACGTTCAAATTTTTTGGCTTCATCTTGATTTAATGTCCTCGACAATATAGCTATCCTAGTACTATCATTAAGGAACGACTTGATTACCTCACTCTCTGACCTTGCATCTAAATTAATCTTCGCTTCATATCTACTTTCGAACACCGCCACCTGATCATCAATAATAGGCTTTAAAGTTTCATCTACTAGTATTGTTACATTTCCTTTCAAAATTGTATCCAATCCTTTTTTACCATCATATGATTGCTTACAGCTAATAAAGCTTACGGATATCAACACAAGAACTACATACGGAAGTTTGACGAAGTTTATCATAATCTAGTTTTTATTATCATTTATAATACGAATGAACCTTATATAGGCATATGAAACTAAAAGGATTCCAAAAGCGACCCGATAACCAAGTTTCATATCCAGAGGAAAATTATCCATAAAGATAATCAATAGTCCCAAAATAAAATAGAGCACAAAAAACAAAACAGCTATAAACAGAAGAAACCGCTCTTTAAGCGATTTCTTCTGAATATTTTTATATACTTTATCCAACATTAGTCTGCTGTTTGAATTGAAATCGGAAGAGAATAAAGTACTCTTACCGGTTTTCCATTTTGCACCCCAGGATTCCATCTCGGGGATCTTTCTAAAACTCTTATCGCTTCTTTTCCAGTTCCATAACCGATGTCCCTAAGAACTTTGATATCAGTTAGCGTGCCATCTTTTTCTACCACAAAAGTCACATAAACTTTACCCTTCAATCCTTCTTCTTCCGGGGGACGATAACTCTTAGAAACATATGAGTAAAACTTACTCATTCCTCCCGGAAATTCGGGTTTCACTTCAATACCTGCCGTGTTGTAAATTTGGTTATCTTCTTCAACAATTTTTGTTGGACCTGGTCCTACTGGCGCAACAGTTAAAACTGCATCAGGATCTCCTTTGATTGTTTCTGCACCAATCTTCTTTTCTTTAAGCTCAACAATTTTAGGTGGCTCTTCAGTCACCTCTTCTGCTTTTGCAACCACTGGTTTCACAAATTTAACAACATCTACTTTTGGTGGAGGTGGTGGTGGTGGTGGAATATTTTTAATTGGCTCTTCTTTTTTGGGAGGCAGTTTAATAGCAGTGATTTTTATATCCCTGTCCATTTCTTGATCATCTCCCTCAGGAATTAGGTCTAAAAGAATAGGAGTTGCAACAGCAATACTAAAAAATACCGCTCCAATAATAAGGGCCTTAATAGTAGTTTTTCCGTTTGACTTCCTTAACTCATAAGCCCCGTAAGCTTTATTACGTCCTTCAAATACGATATCAAGCCATTGGTTTTTTAATATGTCTAATTTCATTTTTCTTAATTATTAGGTTATTCAGAAAAGAAGATTACTCTTTTTCTCCTTCTAACAATTTTTGTTCTTCAGCAGAAAATTCAGGAACGATAGCGTAATTACCAAAATCGCCTATCCCGACAATCGCCATTTCATCGAGTATATCAATTAAATTTTTGTAATTTGATTTCTTACTTGGCTTGATAATTACTATTAATCCGTTTTTAGGCTTGCCTTTAGCTGCGGAATAAGCTAGTACTTTTTGTTGCCTAGAAAGCAATTCTTTACGAATACCATCTTTACCAAAAGTTATATCCTTAGGACCTGCGATGGGGGTAGCCAACAAACCTACATAATAAACTACTTTGCCATTATCCCCTAACAGAACTGTCATGGTACGGTTTTCGTCAACCTTCATGTCGACAGTATCTTTGTCAGGATCTTTATCTGGCAACCCCAAGCTCATTGATTGAGGTTTTGACAACGTCGTGGTAAGCATAAAGAAGGTTATCAACAAGAAAGCCAAATCAACCATAGCAGTTAAATCCACTTTTGCATTTGCTTTTTTACTTCTTACTTTGCCACCTTTTTTGCCTCCACCGTCACTGGTATTTAATTCAGCCATTTTAGTGTCTTTTTTTTATTAAAAATCTGTTGTTCTTAAACCAGTAACTAAACTAAAGCTATTGATTTTTTGCTCTTGCAAAATATCCATTACCTTTTTAATAGCTGGATATTCCTCTTTTGCATCACCTTTAATAGCGACTTGCAATTCCTTATCATTAACCTCTATGTTGGCAAGACGCGCATTGTAAATCCAGTCTTTCAACTGGTTATCGAGGGAATCAGCAGGAACACCAGGTTGACCAGCTTTAGATCTATCAGCTGCATCCATTTCGATGATTTGTTTAAGATTAAGCATTGGCACCCCAAAATCATTCATCAATGAAAATGTCTTTTTATCTTCATCAGTAAAAGCAACACCGTATTTCTCTGACATCAACTCTAAGGTTCTCAATCGAATCTCTTTTCCTTTCAGATCAAAAAACACTTTCCCTTTACCAACAGTCAAAGTAGCCAAATCAGTTTCTGGTAACTTAGTCTGAACTGTTGAAGAAGGAGTATCTACAGGCAATGCCTCAGGTATTTTGGCTGTCGAAGTCATTACAAAGAAGGTAAGCAAAAGGAATGCGACATCACACATCGCAGTCATATCTGTAGACCCTGGGTTTTTCTTAATTTTTATTTTAGCCATTCTATATGTTTTTTATTTGATATAAATATCAAAATATTATTGCTTCAAACTTCCTCTGAATCTTCTGTAAGTATTCACGATCGAAACAGCAGCTTCATCAATTGAATACGTTAAATCATCAATTTTTGAAGTAAAGAAATTATAAGAAATAATTGCTACAGCTGATGTTCCAATACCTGTTGCTGTGTTAATAAGCGCTTCAGAAATACCAGCTGCAAGAGCTGCTTGATCAGGTGTTCCAGCAGCGGCCAATGCACCAAACGCTTTAATCATACCTGCTACAGTTCCTAACAATCCTACTAGAGTCCCTAGAGAGACCAAAGATGAAATAATTGTCATGTTTTTTTGTAGCATTGGCATTTCAAGTGAAGTAGCTTCTTCGATTTCTTTGTGAATAGTCTCAGCTGCTTCTTCACTATTGAATCCTTCTTTTTTAACCGCTTGGTATTTTACTAAAGCAGATTTGATTGAATTAGCAACAGAACCTTGTTGTTTGTCACACAAAGTAATAGCTTCATCAATTTCGCCAGTTTTGATACTTAATTGTACTTTTGCCATAAAAGCATCTAGTTTATCTTTACCAGCAGCTTTTGATATTACAAAAAATCTTTCAATAGAAAAAACAAGAACCATTAATAACATTCCTAACAATACTGGCACTACAGCACCTCCATGATAAACTTGCCCTAACGTGTTCAATGGAATTCCTTCATTATTTCCCCCTTCAAAGTTCGAAGGATTACCCATAATAAATTTCCATATCAAAACACCCACACCAATACATGCAACAATAATCAGTCCTGAAACCATTCCTCCTCCGTTTGAAGTGCTTTCTTTTTTAACGTTTGCCATTTTTTTTAATTTTAATAGTTTTAAATAATTTATTTTTAGTTCTAATTAACTTGTAGTTCCGCAAATTTATATGAATAGTTCAAATAAAAAAACTTTTTTTAATTTTATTGGAAAATAATTTTATTCGTAATTAATTTGGAATGCTCGATTAATT
>JBLIKQ010000077.1:0-11825 GCA_047635475.1 Porticoccaceae bacterium | reverse complement strand
AGTAAATTATCTGTCGATGAAAGATTGGCAGTAAGTATCACTGACGGATTAGTTCGCGTTTCAGTAGGACTGGAAACTGTAAAAGATGTAATTGCCGATTTAGAGCAAGCTTTATCTTAAAAAATTACGATATTTGGTGTTAGGTTTGCAGAAGTTGTAAATCTGACATTAAATATTTATTAACTATGCTTTCAAAGAAAACAAAGTACGGAATCAAAGCACTGACCTTTCTGGCCCGCCGAGAAGATCAAACACCTGTCGCAATTGCAGATATTGCCAAAAGTGAAAATATTTCGGTTAAGTTTTTAGAAAGTATTTTGCTGCTTTTGCGCCATTCAGGATTTTTGGGGGCAAAAAAAGGAAAAGGCGGTGGTTATTATTTGATAAAAGAGCCCCAAGACATTAATATGGCCAATGTCTATCGTATCCTAGAGGGACCTATTGCTTTGTTGCCTTGCGCCAGTCATAACTTTTATGAAAAATGTGATGACTGTACAGAGGAAGCGGCCTGCGCAGTACGCAAATTAATGACCGAAGTCCGCGACAACACACTCCAAATATTGGAAAATAATTCCCTAGCGGACATCGCTTTTTAGTCATTCTGCTAGTAAGTTAAACAGTAACAATATAAAAGCCAATTCCATTGTAGATGCAATGAAATTGGCTTTTCTGCTTAAAGAAACCTATTGTTTTAGCCTACAAAGATTAATTTATATCCTACGAAAAACAACATTCCTGCAATGGCATTTCGAAGAAATAAATCAGGGACTTTTTCACTCAACATACTTCCTATAAAAATTCCAGGAAGTGATCCCATCAATAATTGTCCTAGTAGGCTCAAATCTAAATTTCCCATTGTAGCATGACCTAATCCTGCTACAAGAGTTAAAGGGACCGCGTGTGCAATCTCAGTACCAACTAATCTAGGCGTGGCTAAAAGGGGATAAAGGAAAAATAGAGTAACTGTACCTAAAGCACCTGCTCCTATAGAAGTCAGGGTGACCGTTGCTCCAAGTAGTATTCCAATACCGACAGTTAATGTATTCTGGGTTTTACTTTCACTATGAAATTTATCACCAGCATGTTTTTGAGAAAATACCAAGAGTTTCTTTTTGAACAAAACGGCCACCGAAGTAAAAAGTAGTGCCCATCCCAAACTGTACTTTATTATATCATTTATTGCTGTAATATCTGTTTTCACCCTGTGGAGAATCCATAATGTTAGTAACGCTGCGGGAACACTACCTAAGGAAAGCCAACCCGTGATAGTCCAATTAATATTATTTTTTTTGTGGTGAACAAAAACGCCACCCATTTTAGTGAAGGCAGCATATAATAAATCGGTACCAACGGCGGTTGTGGGCGGAATACCAAACCACAATAAAATAGGAGTCATCAAAGAGCCGCCTCCTACACCTGTTAACCCTACCACAAAACCCACCAGCAAACCTGCAACTACAAATCCTAATTGAAAATCCATAAATGAGTTTTTTGGACAAAAATACAATTATTTTATAATTATCCTATCGGGAAAGTAGACTATGTAAATTTTATTACAAAAATTACCAATGATGGGGGATTATGAAGGTTTATATTATAATAAAATAATTTTTTTTAGATTTTTAATTTATTCAATAATCTTATTTATAAGTAGGTTAACATGTTTTTTTTAGTTCGTCAGCTGTTACGGAGTTTGAAATAAAATATCAAATATTATTTTGATATTTCAAAATAAGGACTACTTTTGCACAGTAATCTACTAAGTCGATAGGGCAATAGATTTTACGATAAATTGAAAAAAATGAATACAACCATAGTAGAAGCATTAATTGAAAAAACGAAAGACCTCTCAATTGAGGAGACTTTTATTTTTTTGGCAAATGAGTATAAGGACAAAGTTGTTTTTTCAACTTCATTCGGACAAGAAGACCAAGTGATAACAGCTTTAATCACAACTAATAACGCAGCGATTAAAATATTCACTTTAGATACTGGCCGGCTTTTCCAAGAAACCTACGATGTTTTTCAGGAAACATTAAAGAAGTATAAAAAACATATTGTCGTTTATTTTCCTGAAACAACTGATGTTCAGGATCTATTAAATCAAAAAGGACCAAATAGCTTTTATGAATCTGTAGAAAACAGAAAAGACTGTTGTTTTATTCGAAAAGTGGCCCCGCTGACAAAGGCTTTAAAAGGAAATTCTATTTGGATTACAGGATTAAGAGCAGAGCAATCAGAAAACAGGAATGATTTGCATCTTTTTGAATACGATGAAAAGTTCGAAATAATCAAATTTAATCCATTATTAAAATGGACTTTAAAAGATGTTGAGGATTATTTAGAAAAAAACAATGTGCCACAAAATGCACTGCATAAACAAGGATTTGTGAGTATAGGCTGTGCGCCATGTACTAGGGCAATTGCAGCTGATGAAGACATAAGAGCCGGTAGATGGTGGTGGGAGTCGAGTCACAAAGAATGTGGGTTACATCAGAAGTGACTTAAAGTTATGAATTACAAACTATAAAGGATTGTCGAAATCTTTAAATTCTTCAATCATTTAAATCTTCAAATTAAAAAGATGAGTACAATATTAAAAACAAATGCTTTAGAAAGTGAAGCGATATACATATTTAGAGAAGTAATAGCCCAGTTTGACAAACCAGTATTGCTTTTCTCTGGTGGGAAAGATTCTATTACTTTGGTGCGTTTGGCTCAAAAAGCATTCTTTCCTGCCAAAATTCCTTTCCCTTTACTGCATGTTGACACAGGGCATAATTTCCCTGAAACCATAGAATTTAGAGATCGATTAGTTAAAGAATTAGGATTAGAATTAATCGTTCGTAATGTTCAGGATGCCATCGATGAAGGCAAGGTAGTCGAAGAGTCAGGTAAGTATTCTAGCAGAAATAGTTTGCAAACCACTACGCTTTTGGATGCGATTGATGAGTTTAAGTTTGATGCCTGCATTGGAGGTGCCCGTAGGGATGAGGAGAAAGCAAGAGCAAAAGAACGCATTTTCTCTGTTCGGGATGATTTTGGTCAGTGGGATGAGAAGAACCAGCGTCCTGAATTGTTTGATATTTTGAATGGTAAAATTGAAAATGGGCAAAACGTTCGCGTTTTTCCAATTTCAAATTGGACGGAACTAGACGTGTGGAGTTATATAGAAGAGGAACAAATCGAAATCCCTTCAATATATTTTTCTCATAAACGTAAAGTATTCTTGAGAGACGGGATGATCTGGTCACACTCTCCTTTTGTTTACCAAGAAGAAAATGAAGAAATCGAAGAGCGAATTGTTCGTTTCAGAACAGTTGGCGATATGAGTTGCACCGCTGCAGTTGACTCTTATGCGGCAACAATCAAAGAGGTAGTTGGTGAGATTAGATTATCAACCATTTCTGAAAGAGGCGCGAGAATCGATGACAAACGTTCAGAGGCAGCCATGGAGAAAAGAAAACAACAAGGATATTTTTAGGATGAAGTCTTTTAAAATTCTTTTGGGTGTATTCCTTTTAAGTATTGGAATAAATGCACAAACAGAGAAAAATGTTGACCAACAAAGTTTACTCTGGACAAGATATTACAATCAGTTAGAGTTGAATAGAAAGTGGTCTGTTCATACGGAGATTGATAATAGGATTTTTATAAATCCCGTAACGCAAAACACATTTATAAGTCGGGTTCAAATTAGGGATAAACTGACAGATAAGCTAGAGTTAGGAGCAGGTTTTGTTTATATCTCTGTCGCAACACAAGATCCTGATATTAAAACGGGCTTTCATATTCCAGAGTATCGAGGACAGCAAGATGTAACAGTAAGGCATTCGTTGGGCAAAGTGAATTTGACGCACAGATATCAATTAGAAGAACGGTTTGTTCATAATGCGAGTAAATTAAGGCTCGAAGATGGAACTACGTTTTACTTAAGATTTAGATACCGCATTCAAGGAGATTATACTTTTTGGAAAAAGGACAAGCAGTATTTAAAAGGAATTATGCACGATGAAATAATGATTAATGGCGGAAACAAAATTATCAAAAACACATTCGATCAAAACCGGGTTTATGTAGCAGTACAACTGGGTGTGAGTGCAGCAGTAGCATTAGAATTAGGCTATTTAAATAGTTTTCAAGAAAGAGCAAACGGAGTGGATTATTTAAATAGAGATATTATTCGATTCAGTTTCATTCATAAGGTTAAGATATAATACAGAGTAGGAATTCTGTATTGAAAATAAAAAACGAAACAGTCAGATTTAAATGTTTGTATAGAGGTATTCGATAAAACTTGAAACCTTAAACTTTTAAACTTTAAACAAAAATTAAATGGAAGTTTTAAAAATAGCAACAGCAGGAAGCGTAGATGACGGAAAAAGTACTTTAATCGGAAGGTTATTGTATGATACTAAATCATTGACAACAGATAAACTAGAAGCGATAGAAAAAAGCAGCAAACAAAAAGGATATGATTACCTAGACTTTTCATTGGCTACTGATGGTTTAGTTGCGGAGAGAGAACAGGGAATCACAATTGACGTGGCACATATTTACTTTTCTACTGCTAAGAAGAGTTATATTATAGCGGACACTCCGGGCCATGTAGAATATACCCGTAATATGGTTACTGGTGCTTCAACTTCACAAGTATCCATCATTTTGATTGATGCTAGAAAAGGAGTGATTGAACAAACTTACCGTCATTTTTTCATCAATAATTTATTGCGTGTAAAAGAGATAGTGGTTGCTATTAACAAAATGGATTTGGTGGAGTACTCGGAGGAAGTGTTCAACAAAATCAAAGCTGATTTTCAGGCCTTAAATGCAAAAAGCACATTCAAAGAACAAAACGTAAGTTATATTCCTTTGGCTGCAATAAACGGCGGAAATGTTGTTGATAAATCAATAGATATGCCTTGGTATGATGGACAAACAGTTCTGGAACATTTGGAAGCTTTAGAACCGGCTGATGTGTATGAAAAAGGACAAGCGCGTTTTCCTGTACAAACTGTGGTTAGACCAAAAACGCAAGAATACCATGATTTCAGAGGATATGCCGGGAAATTATATGGGAATAACATAAAAGTGGGAGATTCCGTAACTGTGCTTCCTTCTTTGACTGAATCCAAAGTGAGTAAGATTCATTTTTTTGATAAGGAATTTGATGAGGCAGCTGTTGGTTCCTCAATCACTATCGAATTAGAAAATGATATCAATGTGACTAGAGGAGATATGATAGTAAAATCATCGGAATTGCCTAGAGTAGAAAAAGACATTAACACTACAGTTTGCTGGATGGATAGCAAAAAACTTGTTCCAGGAGCAAAATACTTTGTACAGCACAATACGAATAGAGTTTTAGCTAAAATTGACAGCGTGAAAAACGTAATTGCAACTGATTTTTCAGGAACAAAGGAAGCATCTCAATTAGCGATTAATGAAATAGGTGAGGTAAATATTAAGTTAAGTAAAGCCTTATACTTCGATGCTTACAATGACAATAAATCAAATGGTGCTTTTATTTTAATTGATGCAGCAACAAATACAACTGCGGGAGCTGGATTTATCCGATAAGAATCCCCAGCCCAACCTTCCCTGGATGGGAGGAAAAATAAATAGAAATTATGGAAAGTTTTAGAACCGAAATAGAAGATCCGATTGTCCAAAGAGACATCATCGATTTAGAGAGAAAGATTCATTTATTCAAAGAAGGAAAGATTGATGAGGAACGTTTTCGCAGCCTTCGCTTGGCACGTGGCGTTTATGGCCAGCGTCAAGAAGGTGTTCAAATGATACGTATCAAGTTGCCTTTCGGAAAAGTGACAGGAGAGCAATTACTGCGTATTTCCAAAGTGTCTGACGAATATTCGACAGGACGTTTGCATATTACAACGCGTCAGGATATCCAAATTCACTATGTAAGCTTGGACAGAACTCCAGAACTTTGGGCAGAATTAGAAAAAGATGATGTTACACTTCGTGAGGCCTGCGGGAATACTGTTAGAAATATTACGGCAAGCGAGTTAGCAGGTGTTGATGCTGACGAGCCTTTTGATGTGTCGCCTTATGCGCATGCCTTGTTTCAATTTTTATTGAGAAATCCCGTATGTCAGGAAATGGGACGAAAAGTCAAAATATCATTCTCGTCTTCTGATAAAGATAGCGCCTTGAGTTATTTACATGATTTAGGATTTATTCCAAAAATTGTAAATGGCGAAAAAGGATTTAAAGTGATGTTGGGCGGTGGATTAGGTTCTCAACCAAGTCACGCCGTATTGCTTTCGGAATTTATTCCTGTGAACCAGATTATTCCAACAACTGAAGGAGTGCTAAGAATATTTGATCGTTTTGGTGAAAGAGCTAAAAGGTTAAAAGCACGCATGAAATTCTTAATAAAGGATATCGGTGGTGAGGAATTCTTGAAGTTAGTGGATGAAGAGAAAAAAGCCTTGTCCTATAAAACTTTCGAAATCGACACTGCTGCATTTGAGGTTGAAATCCCAGAACCTTTGTTAGTCGCACCAAAAGTTACTATTGATGACAAAGCCGCTTTCGATGCCTGGAAAAAATCAAATGTAATTCCGCAAAAACAAGCAGGATACGTAGCTATCGGAATCAAAGTCGTACTGGGTGATTTTTATACGGATAAAGCTAGGTTATTAGCCCATTTAATTAAAAATTATGGGGCCAACGAATTGCGTTTTTCACTAAGGCAAAACATTGTCCTTCGTCATATAAAGAAAGAAAACTTAGAGTTTTTCTATCAAGAATTAGCAAAACTAGGTTTTGTAGAATTAGGTTACGACACAACATTAGATATTACCGCTTGCCCAGGAACAGATACTTGTAATCTTGGTATTGCAAGCAGCACTGGTATAGCTGTCGAACTGGAAAGAGTTTTAAAAGCGGAATACCCACAATACAGTAATAATAAAGGAATCACTATCAAAATTAGTGGCTGTATGAATGCCTGTGGACAACACAATATGTCCGAAATTGGTTTTCAAGGAATGTCAATAAATGCCGGAAAATTAGTGGCGCCAGCGCTTCAGGTATTATTAGGTGGTGGAATATTAGGAAACGGAAGCGGAAGATTCTCGGCTAAAGTCATCAAAATTCCAAGCAGAAGAGGACCTGATGCATTGCGATACGTTTTAAATGATTTTGAGGCTAATGCAAACGGCTTATCTTTTTTGAATTATTATGATGCTAAAGGAGAGAAATATTTTTACGAAATGTTGAAACCCTTGGCCGACACAACAAATCTGACAGAGGCAGATTTTGTGGATTGGGGAAATGCAGATAATTATGTAAAAGCAGTTGGTGTTGGTGAATGTGCAGGTGTAGTGATTGATTTGGTAGCTACTTTATTATTGGAAGCTAAGGATAAATTGACTTTTGCACAGGAAGCATTCGAAGATAAGAAATGGTCGGATGCCATA
This sequence comes from Porticoccaceae bacterium, assembly GCA_047635475.1. Lineage (GTDB taxonomy): Bacteria > Bacteroidota > Bacteroidia > Flavobacteriales > Flavobacteriaceae > Flavobacterium. The sequence continues at coordinate 4,377 of JBLIKQ010000077.1, read as the reverse complement.
TATCATGCCTATGCGGGTTATGTAAACGGAGCCAAAGCTTTGTTGCTATCTGAAAACCAAAAGACAAATAACCAAGCTGGAATAATAGACTTGTTTGATAGCGTTTTTGTAGAGACTCATAAAATCGATTTGAAGTCGACTTTAAAAGAGTTGGTTTTCCAAATTAACCAGAATGAACCTTCTGAGAAATTTGCACAAAAATACATTCAAGAAGCCACAAGTTTTTTTGAAAATATCGAGTTATATAGGGCTAAAGATTTAGCAGATGAAACTCCGAATATTGAAAATAGTAAATAGCAATGAAGAGTAGCAACTCTATATTCCAATAAAAAACAAATAGTAACTTCGTATGAAAAATAAAACACAACCAAAAGTAACCTTAGTAGGAGCAGGTCCTGGAGATCCAGATTTGTTGACTATTAAAGGAGCAAAAGTACTTGCTGAAGCCGATGTGGTTTTATATGATGCTTTGGCTAATGAGGAATTATTGGAGTACGCTCCTAAAAAAGCACTAAAAATATTCGTTGGAAAAAGAAAAGGATGTCACTCATATTCCCAAGATCAAATCAATCAATTGATCGTAGACAATGCACTTACCTATGGACATGTCGTCCGACTAAAAGGAGGAGATCCGTTTATCTTTGGAAGAGGGAGTGAAGAAATAGAGTTCGTAGAGAGCTTTGGAATTCCTACCTTTGTAGTTCCTGGAATTTCATCCTCAATAGCGGTTCCCGCTTCTCAAGGAATTTCATTGACAAAAAGGGGAGTTTCAGAGAGTTTTTGGGTAATTACAGGAACAACTTCTGCCAGAAAGTTGTCTACTGATGTGGCACTAGCTGCCAAATCTACAGCAACCGTTGTTATATTAATGGGAATGAGTAAGCTGGAAGAAATTGTAGCCATTTTTGAAAGTGAATCCAAGGGAAAAACACCTGTGGCGATTATTCAAAACGGGACGACTCCGCAAGAAAAAGTGGGGATCGGAACAATAGACACGATTCGAGAGGTTGTGGCAGAGAATAAATTAAGCTCGCCGGCGATTATCGTAATAGGAGAAGTTGTGGGAGACAGTAAGAAAAGCAAACGCTTTTATAAAGAATTAAGATCAACCCACAATAAGATGCTGCTGTATGGAAAGGAATGAATTATATCCAGTATTTTTAAAACTACACAACTTAAGCGTACTTATTGTGGGTGGAGGGAATGTAGGCTTAGAAAAATTGTCATTCTTGTTGAAATCAAGTCCAAATGCGAATGTTGAGGTTGTTGCGCCTCGGTTTTTGCCAGAATTAGAAACTTTAGCTGGAAGACACGCATCAGTACAACTCAGGTATAGGAAGTTTAATCGCTGGATGCTTCGCAAGCGCCACATGGTTATTGCGTGCACTGATGATCTTAATGTGAATAAAAGGATTTATGATTTGTCTCGAAAAAGATATCTGATTTGTAACATTGCGGATACACCGCCATTATGTGATTATTATTTGGGAGGAATCGTAACCAAAGGAAACGTGAAAATTGCCATTTCAACTAATGGAAAATCTCCAACAACGGCGAAAAGGCTAAGGGAGTTTTTTGAAGAAGTCATCCCAGAGGATATTAATAAGATGGTAGAGAATTTAAATGAGTATCGTAAAACGTTAAAAGGCGATTTTGAAGAGAAAGTTAGAAAAATGAATGATATAACAGAATCGTTAAAGAAGTAAAGGAAAGAAAAAAAGAGCAGCAAAAAATAGAAAACGAGAAAGAAATAACAAGCGATATTTCGTTCGGTTGTCCCAGTCCTACGCGAGCTTGGTGGGATAAAAAAATAATAAAGAATTTGACGGCAATTATCATATAAAATAATGAAAATTATATGTTAATTTTGCTAAACATAATTAAACTTAATAATACAGAATAAATAGATGATTGAAACAGATATCCTTATAATAGGAGCCGGCCCAACTGGTTTATTTGCAGTTTTTGAGGCGGGATTATTAAAATTAAAATGTCATATATTAGATGCTTTACCACAAGCAGGTGGTCAGCTATCAGAGTTATACCCAAAAAAACCAATCTACGATATTCCAGGATTTCCTGAAGTGTTAGCGGGAGATTTAGTAAGTAATTTAATGGAACAAATCAAGCAATTCGAACCGGGTTTTACCTTGGGAGAACGTGCTGAAACAATTGAAAAACAAGAGGACGGAAGTTTTATTGTAACTTCAAACGAAGGAACGCAATTTCATTCTAAAGTAGTTGCAATTGCTGGAGGTTTAGGAAGTTTTGAACCTAGAAAACCACTTATTGATGGAATTAATTTCTATGAAAATAAAGGGATTAAGTACTTTATCAAAGATCCAGAAGAGTTCAGAGATAAAAGAGTGGTGATTGCTGGTGGAGGAGATTCAGCACTAGACTGGAGTATTTTCCTCGCTGATGTTGCTTCTGAGGTGACTTTGATTCACCGTAGAAACGAATTCCGTGGAGCTTTAGATTCTGTTGAAAAAGTACAAGAATTAAAAGACTCAGGAAAAATCCGCATGATTACTCCAGCTGAAGTTGTAGGGTTAAATGGAGCCGAACATATTGAGTCTATCGTTATCGATGAAAATGGCGCAGAGAGAACCATTCCTACAGATTATTTCATTCCTCTTTTTGGTCTTACACCAAAATTAGGGCCTATTGGAAACTGGGGATTGGAGATCGAGAAAAATGCAATCAAAGTGGATAATGCACTGGATTATCAAACCAATATACCGGGGATTTTTGCCATTGGTGATGTGAATACCTATCCTGGTAAATTGAAATTAATACTTTGTGGTTTTCACGAAGCGACACTAATGTGTCAGGCAGCTTACCAAATTATCAATCCAGGAAAACGCTATGTGTTGAAATATACTACAGTTGCAGGTGTAGACGGATTTGATGGAACTCGTAAAGAAGCCCCAAAAGCTGTGGTTAAGGCTATAATTTAACAAGTTGTATAAAAAGTAAAAAAAAATGTAGCGTTAATACTTGCAAGTATTGACGCTATGTATTTACTTTGCAGTGTTCATATATTTATTGATAGTTATCACGAAAGGCGGAGGGAATGACCCGATGAAACCTTAGCAACCCTTTATCTATAAAGAAGGTGCTACATTCTACTTAATGCTGAGTTTTTTCAGGATTTAAGATAGATAACACAAAAAATACTTTTCTAGTATTTCCTAACAACCTTTCTTGACAATTTATCGAAATTTTAAGTTACTGAATTCATTTCTTTATTAGAAGCGAATGATTGGCGCATTTTTGCCATCAAGCTTCCTGCTGTACGCTTTATCTTTTTATCCTGAACGAAAATTTAGTATAAAAAGGATGCCGCTACCATCAGGGCTAAGGAGTAACAATTGTGAACATTTGGAATTATTAATCAGTTTAGCACCTCAGTGTTTAGCATTAACAAACAAGAATGTCAACAGATATAAAACATAATATAGGAACTCCCCCTCCGGGGGTTTGGGGGGCTATTAAAAAAAACATACTCGTACTCGATGGAGCCATGGGAACCATGTTGCAACGCTACAACTTCTCCGAAGAGGATTTCCGTGGAGAACGTTTCAAAGATTTTCCGCATTCCGTAAAAGGAAACAACGATTTATTGTCCTTGACGCAACCTCAAGCAATTAAAGCTGTTCACGCCGCTTATTTTGAAGCGGGTGCAGATATTGTTGAAACCAATACGTTCTCAGGAACCACCATCGGAATGGCGGATTACCATCTGGAAGATTTGGTGTATGAACTCAACTTTGAATCGGCAAAAATTGCCCGTGAAGTAGCCGATGAATTCACAGCCAAAAATCCAGATAAACCCCGTTTTGTAGCTGGTTCAGTAGGACCAACAAACCGTACGGCGAGCATGTCACCAGATGTAAATGATCCAGGATACAGAGCGGTGACTTTTGATGATTTGCGTATTGCTTACAAACAACAAGTAGAAGCATTAATGGACGGCGGTTGCGATTTACTTTTGGTAGAAACCATTTTCGATACCTTAAATGCTAAAGCTGCACTTTTTGCAATTGAAGAAGTCAAAGACGAGCGCAATATTGATATTCCAATCATGGTTTCAGGAACAATTACGGATGCTTCAGGAAGAACACTTTCGGGACAAACGGTGGAAGCTTTTTTAGTTTCGGTTTCTCATATTCCATTATTGAGCGTAGGCTTCAATTGTGCACTTGGGGCTGATTTACTGAAACCTTATCTACAAACTTTATCACAAAATACTTCGTTCCATGTTTCGGCGCATCCTAATGCAGGATTGCCAAACGCTTTTGGAGAATACGATGAAACACCAGAACAAATGCAAGCATTCATTAAAGAATATTTAGACGATAATTTAGTAAACAT
>JBLIKQ010000076.1:0-12167 GCA_047635475.1 Porticoccaceae bacterium | reverse complement strand
GGATTATTTTTTCCTGAAGAAGTTACTGTTGAACCCCGAACGATGATTTACAGGTTGCACGAGTTCATGATTCAGAGTATGGGGTTAAAACTAATCCCGAATACAACTATTGTTAATTGTGAATCAACCTCAAACGGAGTCTCTCTTTTGAGTGCTGCTAATGAGTCGTTTTTAGCCAAAAAGGTAATTATTTGTAATGGTAGCGAGTTTAAAAATTTGTTTCCAACACTTTTTAATGAAAGTGACTTAGTGGTTTCGAAGTTACAAATGATGCAAACCAAGCCTCAAAAAAATTACACGCTAGATGGTTCTATACTAACGGGTTTGTCTATTAGGAGATATGAGGCTTTTTATGAATGCCCTTCCTTTAAGTCGATCAAGGTAAAGGAAGATCCAGATACTTTAGAGAAAAAGTGGGGTATACATATCTTATTCAAACAAGCTGCTGATGGTTCTGTCATCTTAGGTGATTCTCATCATTATGCGGATGCCAATAACATCGATGATTTGGGGTTTGATTTGGATATGAACATTGATAACTTCATGATACAAGAAGCAAAAAAAATCATTGATTTGCCCAATTATGAAATTCAAAACAGATGGTACGGCAGGTATTCACAATGCAAAACCAAAGATATTTTTGAGCATACAATAGGGGAAAACATACATATTATAACAGGGATAGGCGGTAAAGGTATGACTGCTAGTGGAGGATTTGCCAAAGAAAATATAAGAAAAATTTTTAATACATAATAATGAAACAAGAAATAGAATTAGTGGTCTTTGATATGGCCGGAACAACTGTAGACGAGGATAATATAGTATACAAAACAGTACAGCAAGTGATCAATGATGAAGGGTTTAATGTTAGTTTAAAGGAGGTTCTTAAGTATGGAGCGGGAAAGGAAAAGCATCAAGCGATATCAGATGTTTTAAGAGCGTGCACACAATTAACGGATATAAATCTAATAGCAAAAAAAGCCTTTTCAAAATTTAAAATTGCTTTAACTATTGCTTACGAGAACCTTGAGATAAAAACTTTTGAAGGTACTGAACAGCTTTTTAAAGATTTGAGAGACAGAGATATTAAAGTAGTTTTAAATACCGGTTATGACAGCAAAATGGCCCATTTGTTATTAGATAAATTGGGTTGGATTGTGGGCGAAACTATTGATGGCTTAGTAACGGCGGATGATGTGGAAAATGGAAGGCCAGAAGGAGACATGATTATTTTAGCCATGAAAAACACGGGTGTTGTGGATGCTCGAAAAGTATTAAAGGTAGGTGATTCTGCTATAGATATTGAGGAAGGTAAAAACGCCAATTGTGGCATTACTGCGGGAGTTCTCACAGGAGCTCAAAACAGAACTCAAATTCAAGAAGCAAATCCAACGTACATCATAGAAAGTTTAAACGAATTGAGAGCGATTCTCTTGTGATTTTTTGTTTAGTTTTTTTACTCTCCTTTTTAATTTTTGAAAAGGGGAGTTTTTATTTGAAAAGTTGTTCCTTTTCAGTGTTTAAAAAGAAGTACAGCACTAACATTTTAGCAGAGACCTTCCCTTTATTGACAGGAACATGTGGTATTCTACCGTCAAAAAAAAGAGAGTCGCCTTCTTTTAAAAGTACTTCGTCATCACCAATAGTATAATAACATTCGCCAGATAGCATGTATTTGAATTCATAAGCGTCTGTTTCTACTTTTTCTCTTTGTGAGTTGGGTTGTACTTCTAGTAATACTGCTTCAAATCCTATAGAGGAAAGTTGTTTACCAAAAATATATTTATAGCTAAAACCTTTAGCCTCGTCTTCCTTTTCTATAGTCGCATTTTCTTCGCATCGAGAGACAATATAACCAAGTTCAGAGGGTTTAGGCATGCCTTCAAAAAAAGCAGAAACTGTAATTTCCAATGCATTGATTATATTTAAGAGTACAGGCAGAGAAGGAATCGTTCTTCCATTTTCAATTCTGGAAATAAGTCCGTTACTCACCTCGGCATCGCTAGCAACTGAGCTAATGGTTTTTTTGCTTGCTTTTCGAATATCCTTAATTCTTTTTCCAATCCCGATTAAATAATCATTCATTGTTACCTTGTATTTGTAACGAATATCCACAATTAACTTGATATAAAAAAGGAAGTTATGTTTTTATAACTAAAACAATAGTTTAGTTGTGTCATTTTATTATCTATTTTAACTTCGTTTAGGTAGAATAATCTTTAACAGCGTACGGTTCTAAATTTGATTGCATATAAAATAATTTCTATTCAATAATCAAGGTCATTAGCTGTTCCTGCTTCAGGCTGGTATATTGGCAGAACTCTTCTATGCTCACCAATTCGTTTTGGAGCTTGTTAAGCTCTTTGCGGATGGATTACAACATTGTCACGCTTTGCCAATAATCTTTCCTGTAATATGCTGCATGTACTTCTGGTAAATACACAACCTCTTGTTTTCGATTTTCATACACTATATATAGCTTTAAGTAGGCTTTGAGTGGTTTTATGTTGCTACTTTGGTGATCCCTTACAGATTATAAAATTAGTGAATATTCCTTTTCCTTTTTGAGTGACATTTATGTTTAATAACTTCTTTTATACTACTGTAAGACATAAGAAACAATGCCTTGTTCTATATCATTAGTTTAAGTATGATCTTTATTTTTGAAATCGATCAATACATCTTGCGACAGACGGATGATTGTGAGAATTTGAAACATTTATTAATTAAAAATTTTAGGAATTATGGCAAGACAGAACGGCATAAGCAAATTGGAAGGTACTATCGGAGACATTACTTTTTACAAAACGAAAGACGGCCACTTAGCCAGAGAAAAAGGCGGTATTGATGCAAAAAGAATTGCAACTGATTCCGCGTTCCAGAGAACTCGGGAGAATGGCGCCGAGTTCGGTAGAGCAGGGAAGGTCGGGAAAACTCTGAGAACTGCATTTAGAACCTTGCTTATCAATTCTGCCAACAGTAGAATGGTAAGTCGATTAACTCAATCTATGATCAAAGTCATTCAGGCAGATATGACCAACGATAGAGGATTACAAAATGTAATTGATGGCGAAATGTAATTGCTTGTAGGCTTTGATTTTAATATCACTGGAAAATTAGGTACGACTTTCTCTGTTCCTGTTGTGGTGACAAATGAACGTACTTCGGGCGATATCATAGTTGATTTGGTTCCATTTGTACCCGCGAACATAATTGCTGCTGCAAGCGGAACCACGCATTTCAAAATCATATCTGCAGCTGCTTAAATTGATTTTGAAGCTGAAACCTTTGTGGTTGCCACATCCGAAACGGATATTCTTGCCTGGGATTTGAATCCCACCGTTGATATCAATCATATCAATTCAGTTACTCCTGGTAGCGCAAAACTATTGTTTTTGGCTTTGGGAATTGAATTTTATCAAGAGGTGCATGAAAGAATGTATTTTTTGAATAACGGGTCATACTATCCATTGGTATTGGCCCAAGTGAGCGGCCTGTAAGATGATTTTCGTGCTTAAGATAACGTATTTCTCGGAGGGAGCGCAAGGGGTTTTGGAATGGAACGACACAATAGTTTGTTATACTATCAAGTTGCGCTAGTTGCATAATCAAAGGCGAATTTCTTGTATTCCTGAGGGAGAATACCTTTTACTGAAGCGATTTAGTCTAAAGTTTAAATGGCATATTCATTTACAAAATGTTCCAGGAAGAGATTTTATATTAATCCATCCTGCCAATGATGCCAAAAAATAACTTTTGGGCTGTATCGCTCCTGTAACTAGACATTCCAGAATAGGGAAGGGGCAGTGGCTCGCGAATGGCATTAGAAAAGTTAAAAACTTTAGTTTATGTCGCTTTAGAGCGCAACGAAGAAGTAAAAATAAGAATCCAGTCTAAAAAATTAACAGTATGAATATGATTGAGCCTGCAAAAGCACCTAGCCCGAAATTTTTCAGGATATTGAGAAGTATAGATTTGGCCTTGTTGGCCCTAAGTGGTAGTTTTATTGCCTCACCAGTGGTATTGCCAACAGTTGTTGTGAGTGTTACAGGCTATCTAGCCGTTGCGGGAGCTGTGCTTTCTGCGGTGAGTCAGATGACGGTTGATGTTGATGCGAAAGCAGAAGAGGACCTCCTAAATAGAATGCGGAAAAACAATGAAAATTTACCGAGAGATGCAATCAAATAACAGCTTACAGAACGGAACCGCATCCTGAACTTGATTGAGTGTAGGCCCCAGCATTCTTTCCGAAGATATTGTAATAACAATTATGTTGGCAGTTGTAGTGGCTATTATCAGTTTTATGTTTTCTCCTCTTTTAAAAGGACTGACAAAGTTAAAAAAGAAATAACACTGAATCGAGTTCAGCATAAATTCGGGTTTGGCTTGCCCACATAGCTATCGGGGTTTTCCCGTATTTAGATGAAAGTCTGGTCGTTTCATCAGGCGTTTTTTATTTTTAAAAGAAGTAGTTTAATGGTTTAATCTTATTTAATTTTCGTTTTAACCACTGAATAAATCCTTCCAAACTTCGATCAAACCACTCGCTTGATATTAAATATTGGTTTTCACCATTCGTAAAAACTCCCGCATAGTATCTAGTGCGATCTTTTACCATTCTATTTTCAGTGATTGGTATATTGTTATTCACTTTTTTTATTATTGGATAATTCATGTCAAATACAGCTTTACTGTATTGCTCGCTCAATAAATTTTTGATTTCAATTTATGAAAAGAATTTTCAGAAATAATAACAACTAATGTAGCTCTCACTATTTTTCCTATTTTTACTTTTTTGATTTCAATAGCAGGGCTTTTAATTATTTTAAATAATTCTTCAATTTTACTATTCATTATCATATTTCATATTTAATAAAATATTTAGGTTATCAAGGATTACGGGTTTGGAATGAATAAAGTAAAAAAAAGGGTAAAACCAAAAACAATTTTAAATATTGAATCCGATTCTAAAATGAAATCTCATATAATTTTCAATTGAAAAATAAAAGCAGAATATTAATATATATTGTAACTTACTACTTTAAAAGAAAGATATTGATATTAATTAGAAAAATTCTGTATATGAAAAATCTAATATTGGTAAGACATGCCAAATCGAACTGGGATGCACCACTACAAGATATTGATAGACCATTAGATCAAAGAGGCATGAAAGACGCTCATTTAGTATCTTTAAATATTCAGGATTTTATTCCAAAAATATATGTAATATGGAGCAGCATTGCCAAAAGAGCTGCAGACACTGCACGAATTTTTGCGCAAAATATATTATACCCCATAGAAAGTATCCTTTTTAAAGATGAGCTTTATACCTTTGATGAAAAACATCTAGAAAACATTATTAAATCTTGTGATAATAGCATTGATAGTTTGATTATTTTTGGACATAATGCCGCAATGACGAATTTTGTTAATAAATTTGGGGATGTTTTTATCAGTAATCTACCTACAAGTGGATTTGTATCTCTTCAATTTGATACTAATTATTGGGAAAAAATAGAGAAAGGCAAAACCAAAAAAATAATAGTTCCAAAAGATTTAAAATAATACAAATAGTGTCACAAATAAAATATAAAGACAGAGAAAAAAGTTGGTTAGCATTTAATGCCAGGGTACTTCAAGAAGCAGCAGACCAATCGGTACCACTTTTAGATAGATTGCGATTTTTAGGCATATTTTCTAATAATTTAGATGAGTTTTTTAGAGTTCGCTTTGCAGCAATAAGAAGATTAAGTCTTTCAGGTAAATCAGGCGAGAAAATTCTTGGCGGTATTTCAGCACAGCAATTAGTGAAGGATATCACAGAAATAGTGATTAGACATCAGACGGAGAGTTTACTGATACTAAAGGAAATTGAAGATGAGCTTCAAACTAAAAATATTTTCATTATCAATGAAGATGAAATTTCAGAGGAACAAGAAGCATTTTTAAAAGATTTTTTCATTCAACAACTTAGTCCAGAGCTGGTCACAATTATATTAAATGATTTGCTTGAGTTTCCATTATTAAGAGATAATATAGGTTACTTGGCTATAAAATTAGTCATGAAAAAAGATTCGGAGGTTCGTTATGCAATTATCGAAATTCCAAAAACGATGAATCGATTTGTAGTTTTACCTTCCTATCTTAATAAGCAATATGTTATTCTCATTGATGACGTCATCCGACATAATTTAAAAAGTGTTTTTAATATTTTCGAGTACGAAAGCGTGTCGGCACATATGATAAAAATTAGTCGTGACGCACAGTTGGATATTGATAGTGACTTAAGCAAGAGTATGTTAGAGAAAATTTCTACTAGTGTAAAGGACAGGTTGGTTGGAGAGCCGGTTCGTTTTATTTATGACCAATTAATAGAAAAAGATACACTGGAGTTTTTCTTAGAGAAAATGAAAATTGTTTCTACAGATAGTATAATACCTGGAGGTAGATATCACAATAGGAGAGACTATATGAATTTTCCGAATTTAGGTAGGCAAGATCTTTTATATAAAACTAATGATCCATTACCCATCCCTGGCTTGAGTCTTGAAGGTAGTATACTGGAAAAAATCAGTAAAAAAGATTATTTGTTAAACGCTCCATATCAATCTTTTTCTTACCTCACTAAGTTTCTCCGTGAAGCTGCGCTCGACCCGAAGGTGACTACTATTAAAATTACGCTCTATCGATTGGCTAAAAATTCCCAAATAATCAGCTCACTAATTAATGCAGCTAAAAACGGAAAAAAGGTAACGGTTCAAATAGAATTACAAGCGCGCTTTGACGAAGCTTCGAATATCTCTTATGCTGAACAAATGCAAGTGGAGGGCATAAAGTTAATTTTTGGAATAAAAGGTTTAAAAGTACATAGTAAAATATGTGTTATAGAAAGAAGTGAAAATGGTAAAATAAAACGTTACGGTTTTATTTCGACAGGAAATTTTAACGAGGCAACAGCAAAAATATATACAGACGTAACCCTTTTTACTAGTCATCAGCAAATCTTAAAAGATATCGCTAAAATCTTTGAGTTTTTTGACATAAATTATAGAATACACCGTTACAAACATCTTATTGTTTCACCACATAGTACCCGTATGAGGTTTTATAAATTGATTGACAGAGAAATTTTGCATGCAAAAGCTGGTCGAAAAACGTATATAAAATTAAAAATGAATAGTTTGTCTGATTTTGCTATGATAGATAAATTATATGAAGCCAGTAATGCAGGTGTGAGAATACAATTGGAAGTCAGAGGTATTTGCTCTTTAATACCCGGTATAAAAGGGCTGAGTGAAAATATTGAAGCGATAAGTATTGTTGATAATTATTTAGAGCATGCTCGAATTTATATTTTTGGTAACGCTGGACAAACCGAAGTTTTTATTTCTTCAGCTGATTTTATGACTAGGAATTTAGATGGAAGGGTAGAAGTGACTTGTCCTATTTATGACGAGGGAATAAAAAATGAATTAATTGATAATTTTGATTTAGGCTGGAAGGGAAATATTAAAGCACGTTATCACTCTAATAAATTGGATAATAAATATAGAGAAAGATATAACGAGCCTGTGTTTAGAGCGCAAATCGAAACTTATAACTACTACCAAAGAAAAGTTGAATTATTGGACGAAAAGTTTAATAACAAATTGTAATATCATACTATAGAATGATCAAAATAAAGAAATTTGCAGCTATCGACATAGGGTCCAATGCGATGCGTTTATTGATAGTCAATATTGTTGAACAAGAGGGTAAAGAACCTCAATTTAACAAGAGTTCATTGGTGCGTGTACCCATTCGTTTGGGTCAGGATGCATTTACTGTAGGTGAAATTTCTGAAGAAAATATTGATAGAATGTGTGATGCCATGAAAGCATTCAACCTCTTAATGAAAGTTCACAGAGTGGAGTCTTACAAAGCTTTCGCTACATCGGCCATGAGAGAAGCCTATAACGGCAAGGAGGTGGTAGAGATCATAAAGGATAAAGCTGACATCATAATTGAGATTATAGACGGTAAAAAAGAAGCGGCAATTATTGCGTCAACTGATTTACACCATTTGATAAAAACCGATAAAACCTACTTGTTCGTGGATGTAGGTGGCGGAAGTACAGAGTTTACATTGTTTTCCAACGGTAAACTAGTTAATTCTAAGTCATTTAAAGCGGGAACTGTTCGTTTATTAAACGAGATGGTTTGTGATGTCGTATGGGAAGAAATTGAAAAATGGATTAAAATAAATACTGCTGATTTTGAAGAGGTTACTCTAATAGGATCGGGTGGAAATATCAATAAATTGTTTAAGATGTCTGAAAAAATGCAGGAAAAACCGCTGTCCTACATTTATATGAACTCTCAATATGCTTTTTTGAATACACTAACCTACGAGCAAAGAATTTCAGAGCTAGGGCTCAATCCAGACCGTGCCGATGTAATTATCCCTGCGACAAGAATCTATCTAAATGCTATGAAATGGAGTAGGGCCCGACATATTTATGTTCCTAAAATAGGACTGTCTGATGGTATTGTGAAAGCAATGTATTATGGTAAGATTTAAAACAGCTGACTAATTTAGACTTGTGGTACACGTCGAATTATCTTTGTGAAAACAATAAATCATCACTAAATTGTCAGATCATTTTAGTGAAGCTAAGCAAATATAAAAAGTTATAATCGCCCCTATTTTCTGTTTAATATTGACTTATCTTCCTTCATTAACGATTTGATTTCTATTTTATTTATAATTTCAAAGTTATCATCAGGTTTATTAGGAATAATAAAATTGTAAGGAGCTAACAATGACGATGACTAACTAAGATTTTATAGCATTGTTTTTTATGCATCCAAATCCAGTCCAAACGTTGTTCTCAAGAGGTCTATATTTGGATTTATTTCATAAAGTCTGTTGTAGCGGTCTTGGTCATTAAAATTCTTTCTATTTATGATACTTTCATTTACAATAACCTCTATCGTGATATCATGATTATGCAAATGACCATGTAAATGACCTAATAAGCCTTTAATTTCTTTTTCAAAATCTAATTTAGAACCCTCATTTGGTAATTCAAGTGTAATTGCGACCCCATTCAAAATAGGATCGCTGATGAGTAATAACGATTCCATTATCCTAAAACCTTTTTCTCCAAGTCGTTTTGCATATTTTGTCCAATGCAACAGCATGTCTGTTTCTGAAAATGCATCTGTAGGAAGTAGTACTTCCGCTTTTACGTGAGCTTTATTACTTTCTTCCAGTGCCTTTTTAGCACGAATACTTGATAATGACAAAGCAGAGACTTTAGGTTCGTTGGATAAAGAAGTCTCCTTTTTTACTGGCTCAACAATTACTGGTGCGCTCTCAGGTTTTTTGTCGGTTTCAATTTCTGCGGTGTTTACGGGAGGAACAACTGTAACTGGAGTTGGTTCAGTAGCTTTTATTTTATCGGCTATTGAATAATCAATTTTTCTGAAATAAGTCGGAGGAATTATAAATGCGTCAACTTTTTTTTTTCTCCATCAAAGGTGATAGAGGCTAATTGCATCAGACAAAGTTCGACGAGTAGTCGCTGATTTTGGCTGAGCTTGAACTTTAAGTCGCAATCATTTGCAATAGTAATTCCCTTTAGCAAGAAATCTGAAGTGCATTTTTGCGCCTGTAAACCGTACATTTTTTGGGCTTGTTCCCCAACTTCTAGTAGTACTAATGTGGCAGGAGTTTTGCTTACCAATAAATCTCTAAAATGAGATGCTAGTCCTGATACAAAATGGTGGCTATCAAATCCTTTGGCAAGTATTTCATTGAAAGAAACTAATAACTCAGGAATCTTATTTTCAAGAATTAAATCGGTAACCGTAATATAGGTTTCATAGTCAAGAACGTTCAGATTTTCAGTAACTGCTTGACGTGTTAGCTTGGTACCGCAGTAGGAAACTACTCTATCAAAAATTGACAATGCATCACGCATGGCACCGTCTGCCTTCTGTGCAATGATGTGCAAAGCATCATCTTCATAAGTAATCCCTTGATTGGTAGCTACTTCTGCAAGATATTCTTTGGCATCTTTTACAGTGATTCTTTTAAAATCAAATATTTGACAACGAGATAATATCGTTGGGATGATTTTATGTTTTTCGGTCGTTGCCAAAATAAAAATAGCATGCTTAGGAGGCTCTTCTAATGTTTTCAAAAAAGCATTAAATGCTGCTGAAGAAAGCATGTGTACTTCATCAATGATATAAACTTTGTATTTTCCTGTTTGTGGAGGAATGCGAACTTGATCAATCAAACTCCTGATATCATCAACAGAGTTGTTTGATGCAGCATCTAGTTCGAAGACATTAAAAGCGAAGTCTTCCGTAGGATCGTCATAACCTGGCTGATTGATTTTTCTAGCTAAAATACGGGCACAAGTCGTTTTTCCAACTCCTCTGGGACCCGTAAATAATAGGGCAGAGGCAAGATGATTACTATCTATGGCATTTAATAAAGTATTGGTAATGGCTTTTTGTCCCACTACATCGTTAAATGTTTGTGGACGATATTTACGCGCCGATACTACAAATTGTTCCATAGAATTTTTATTCGAAAGCAAATATAGGCAAAGCGGTTATATTATGAAAACGATAGTTTGTTTAATTCTAAAATTAACACTGGCGAGAATATACAGCATGCTTTTATCAAATGGACGAGAAAATAATTTAGAAGATTTAGTACTGATTTAGCTTTTTACTTAGGCTGCTTTGTTGGACTACAACTTTAAACTAGATACCTATTTACTAGCAAACCAATATTAAAATTGTACTCATTAATTTATGACTTTTTAAAGGTTTTCATGAAAATGTCATAGCAAGGTTCTTAAATGCTAGAACCTACAAATTATAGCTACCGTCATTCCGCAGTGACTAGTGAAATAATGAGATCTCTATTGATTTAAATCTGAAAAATTCGTAGCTCTCGTGATCAATTTTATTGTCCACATAACTTTATAAAACCGCTATTAGACAATGCTGCTTCTTTTCTAATCTGCGCAATAAGTAGTGCTTTAAACGCAATTAATTTAGAATATAAATCAAACTAAAACATAGTTTTCAGAGGTATTAAAATTGGAGAAAAAAGTTTTAAAAAATTTACTTTTTGATGTGTAATAAAGAAACGAATTTCTTTACTTTACCCTGTTTTTGATACTTATTTGGATTAACGCTTGAGCTCCGTCAGAAACTGAATTTGCGGCAAACCCAGTTACAAAGACACCTTTTTTGCCTGAGCTGGATTTAATACCAAAGACGATAGCCTCATCATCTGGATTGGAATCTCCTTCGTAGCGGTAAACATGAACAATTTCATATTTATCTGGATTTTTTGAAATATCCTCGTCGTGAAGGTTAAAATCATAGTTAAAACCTTTTTCATTTAAATCATCCAAGGCTTTAGAAACTGAGTCATAATGATATATGTTTTTCATGTTTTTTGTTTTTATTGGTTGTGGAATTAATGGTTGCTAAAAATTTAAATTTCGCACTCTTTACTACCTTCAATGTATATTTTGTCTAAAATAGCTGCTGGCTTTCTATTTGTATTAGCTGAAAAACCAGCATCAAAAACTCCTTTTTTACCTGAGGTTGACATTATCTTATAGACAATTGCTGAATCTCCGGAATCAGAAATATCTTCATAACGATACATCTGTTTGACTTCATGAATATGAGGGGTATTTTCAATTTCGTGTTCGTGGATATTATAATCATAAGTGAAACCCATTTTAGTTAAACTATCTAAGGCTTCAGAAACATCCGAGTAATGATATATAGGTCTCATGATTAGGAAGATTTAATTTAAACTTAAATATAATCATTTTATTTTTAAGTATTTATAAAACAGATATTAAAGTAAATTATGAAAACTTGACTTCGTTGATATATTATCGTAAATTCGCGGCACAGACCGCCTTATCGCCGTTTTGAGTAATCAAGAAGGAGGAAAGTCCGGACACCATAGAGAAGCATAGCGGGTAACGCCCGTCAGTTTAGTCCGTAAGGATTAAATTAGGACAAGTGCAACAGAAAGTATGTACAGGTAATGCTGTAGTGAAACCAGGTAAACTCTATGCGGTGAAATATCAAGTATATCAGCATTTAAGGGCGTCTCGTCCGTTGTTGAAGGGTAG
>JBLIKQ010000075.1:0-12211 GCA_047635475.1 Porticoccaceae bacterium | reverse complement strand
CGCTACCGTTTGCTTTTCATCAGTTGAACAACTAGAAAACACAAATATGGGCAGTACCAAAAGCAAAGACTTAAAAACTAGTCTTTTTATTAGTATTAAATTGCTATTTATTTTTTTCATTTTTTTTTTTTACTATTTTTTCAATTATTGTTACTCTTTATAGAAATACATATTATCTAAATAAATAGTTTTAACGTTAGAAGATTTTATATTTTCAATAATAATTAAATTGACTCCTGTTTTATTCAATGAAGTTTCTGATGTTGGTCTAATAGGAATTTTTATAGTTTCCCATACTCCAGCTCTGAAATCGGTATCTTTATGAACGACTGGAGCTCTGGGATCTAGTTGATAACTTTGACCAATACGGTTTTGCTGAAAAGTAGTACTACTAGAATTTTCATTCTTAAATGTGAGAAGGAGGTCAATATCAGTGGGTAATTCTAACATCAAGATATCAACACTAAAATGTGTCATCTCTGAAATATCTAATGGAGTTGTAAGCTGAGTACCAACAAAATTAAATTCGGTATAGTTTAGTACATTCTGGCCATCTATAGTGGATTGTTCACCTCTGGTGGTTTGGTAAGGAGCCCAATAGCCGTTATAATAATTTACGGGTACGTTTATATATTTGTCACTAAATATTGAGATGACACTATTTTGCGCTAAAGTAGGAACAGCAGCAACAGGAAAGATTCCTGGAACATTAACCGTTAAAGATCCAGTTGCTTTAACACCCCCTAAAGAAGCTGTTATTTTAGCTGTACCCGCACCAACAAAAGTTACAATTCCTATATCACTAACTCTAGCCACTTCAATATTAGATGATTTAAAAGAAAAATAAGCAGCTGCTGGAGTAACTGTTTGATTTAGTCCAGATTCCAAATTAAATGTTTGTGTCAATCCATAATTAGCCATACTAACTGAATTCCCCATGAACTGGGTTTCCACTTTATCTTGACCATTTAAAATAGATGGTTTTGGCTGTGCAATAGTACCTAATTTTTCAAACTTTAATTCATCGATCCAGAACGTATATCCTTTACCATTTTCTGCTCCTTCAGCATACCAAAACATACCTCTTTCGGCTGTTAATTTATAAGCGTCCGGAATTGGAATAATATATTTTTTCCAATTAGTGGTCAACTGTAAATTTGTAGTCACTAGGTACTTGTTCTCCCCGAAATCCTGTCCAAGGCCAATTTCGTTTATTAAACCTGCTTGAGTTCCCTTTGCCCAAAACGTCAATGCATCGTATTCGGAAAGGTCACGCGCTGTTGCAGTACGGAAAATAGCACCGGCATAAGCACCCAATGGGTCCCCAACATTAGGGACGTCAAATCGCATAGCTGAAGCTCCCTTGTATTTTGTTTCTTGATCAACAGTAAAAGCCTGAAAGTAAGAACCTTCAAACGGAAAGTAGTCTAACCCGGCAGTAAAGCCGTCCATAAAAACTTCCGGAGAGTTTGGAAAAGTTGCAAACTGAACTTCATCCGAAATTTCTCTTTCACAACTTACGGTAGCGACAAAAAGCAATCCTAAAATGAAGCTGTTTTTTAAATAAATAAATTGTCTATTTTTCATTTTTGTATATTTTTTATTTCCCAATATTAATGTGTACATATGTTCTGATTTCCCATTCGTTTCCATTACCAAATCCTACAGGACTTAAAGTAGGCGAAGTTGCAAATGGAAGCGCTTCGTTAGGGGAGTAACGGGGCGAGTTTTGATCCAGTGAACGCCATGTGCCACGAATACCTACTTGAGTATTTGGTAAAATAAACCAACTTGGCTTCCCCACTGTTGTAGAAAGGTCTAACATTAATTGCATTGGATATGTTAAATTGAAATCACGATGGTAGTCAAATGGCCCCCAATCGTTCACTTTAACAGTAGTAGTTACTTTTACCTTATTATAAATGATTCTTATATCTCCACCAAGACGATTTATTACACGGCTATCACTACCATTTGCTTGCGCATTACCAAAGTAAAAATTACCAATAAATCCGAGATTTGGGTGCACTTTAGACACGACACGTGAATTTATTTCCCAGAGATCTTGTGCAGGTGTTGAGTTAGGAAATGCGAATAAACTACGATTCGCTAAGAATCCAATTGCAGCATCTTGGCTAGTTGGCTGATGGCGAAAAACAAAACCAAGATTCATTGCAAACTTAGCATCTTCGGCAAAATCGTTATCCCATTCATACATCCAAGTGGCAGGTGTCGGATCATAAGATAGTAAAAGCTCGCTTGCTAGAGTTTCTCTATTCCCTCTTACTGCGAATGGATCATCCTGAATGTTTCTTAGTCTTCCAGGAGCTTGAGCATCATTTGGCATAGCTGCAACAATAGGTTTTTGCCATAAGAAATTTGGCGCTATCTGAAAATCACCAGCTCCATATGTGAAACCTGTTAGAACATTGGTTTGATTTCCGCTCCCACTGTCTTTAAGCTGCCACCCGGTAAACGTTTTTGTTTGGTCTGCTCCGCCATTAGCAACTAAGCCCATAGCTGCTGCCTGACCATACCACTGGAAAGCGCCACTAGCAAAGGTTAGTTTAACTTTACCACCCCAGTTATCCTTTGAGTTAATTTTATCGGTATAAACCGTATAGTTACCAG
Organism: Porticoccaceae bacterium; assembly: GCA_047635475.1. Taxonomy (GTDB): domain Bacteria; phylum Bacteroidota; class Bacteroidia; order Flavobacteriales; family Flavobacteriaceae; genus Flavobacterium. The sequence continues at coordinate 9,580 of JBLIKQ010000075.1, read as the reverse complement.
CTGTTCCTTCTGTAAGCTGAAAAATTCTTCCGTTTAAAGGTTGTCCTCCCCAGATTCCTCCAAGTTCAAGACCTAAAGAACCCAATTTAGTTTTCCCATGAAAAGTGACTCTACGTGTTTTTGGAAGAGGAATAAAGCCCGAGGTGACCGCATCGCCTGCGTTAGCTATATCCTCATGATAAATACCCGTAAGGTCAAATTTTCCAATTTTTTTGCTATACTTCAACAGTACAGCTGGGTTAGCTCCCCACCAAAGTTGCGGTCCAAAAGCTGCCTTAAAGCCGTTAAATGACTTTTTACCGTCTATTTCGAAACCAAGTATCTGACCGTTATAAATATCTAAATTTGGACCGTAATTTGCTTCAGGATATAGTCCGAAAAAATCTCCCTCATACGCCCAATGATAATGCCCTTTACGATAAAAACCCCTTAAATCAAAATCTTTAGCATTCCATTCAAATTCAGCATTATATACCTGAACACGATTTAAATCAGTCAGCGTTAAATTCCCTTCATCAGTATTCACTGTTCGTGAACGCCCTCTATTTTCGTAGAAAATTTCATCAATTGGGTTCTCTGCTACATTACCAAGCACGTTAAAATTGACATCAGCCCTCATGTTTGAAGATGGATTTCCTTGTACACCTATGAAGTAGGATTCCATATGGTCAAATCCAAGCTTATTTGGATAGCTTGATGTTTCTGTATCTTGATTTTTTGGTGTTGTAATTAAACTACCTCCTGTATTATATGTTGTGAACTCAGCTCTTAAATTACTAAAACTAATCTTTTCTCCACTACCACCACCTCCTAAAGCAGCTTTGTCTCCCCTTGCTCTCAAGACAGCATCCATTAATGAAATCTTTGAAAAAGCATCGTCAACATATTCTAAAGAAGCTCCTTCAGAAAAAGGATTAACATTGTGCGCTTCTCTTAGTGCATAATAAGCAGCACGTGGATAAAGATCATAAAGTCCGCGAGCATTTGTTGGTCCTTTGGCGCAAATACCAAACCATTCCTCATTCATGTTGTTTTCTGTTCCTTGTAAATCCAAAGCGTAGCCACCATTGGACCAAGAAGCATTATTATCATGAACGTCCAAGTTTTTTGTTTGTCCATATTTCCACCAACCATCACTAAATTGAAAAGTAAAACCACCGAGAGAGTTCTCTGCTTTTCCTAAACCGGAAGCATTCTCGTAGATTTCCTTCCAGTTACCTAACATATAATAAGCCTGGGATTTTTGATCTTCACTTTTATTAATTACGCTAAATGCATCAGCACCAAACTCTGTAAACATTATAGGTTTATTTAGCTCATCTTTTACTTTTTTGAACGCATCTCCAAAAGAAAGACCACGATATACGTTTGTTCCTAGTATATCTATAGCTGTACATTCCTTTTTAATAATATCCAAGAACTGTAAATCTCCATTACAAATAGCCATTGGGTGCGACTTGTCTATTTGTTTCATTTCTACTATTGCTTTATTAAAAAGCTTGTATAAAGCATGTGCTCTAATCGTTGATTCTCTATCTTCTAAAGGAATATTCTCCGTTTCGGCACCATCCCAAAAAAGGCCATAGTTATTTTCATTTCCCAATAAAAATAACAGTAAACCGGGAGTATTCTTATATTCCTCCACCATAGCCTTTGCCTCAGATATTAGTAGTCGTTGCGTACTTGGATTAGAATACTCGGTGTTTAGTACCCAAACTCCATTTATGGTTAAACCGTAACGACCGAATGTATGATTCAACATGGTATAAATACCATAATTTTCATAGATGTACTCAATCCATTTTGCCGGAATTCCAGTATACTGTCTAATTACATTAACCCCCATATTCTTCAATAAGCTCATTTCTGAATCAAGAGCTGCTTTTATGACATCGTCAGATTGATTCCACAAACTATAAGTATAATTAGTACCAATTGGGTAGTAGTCCCAATTCATACCATTAATCATGAAGTCTTTGCCATCGACCATTAATTTTATTCCTTTATCATTACTGACAACTGACACTTTATTCGATTGTGAAAAAACTGATGTTGTTAGTAAAAATAATATTAATATTAAGGTATTATTTTTCATATTATTATTTGTTTTTAAGTAGAATCTTTTAAAAAAGTGAAGACAAAACAGTACAATTAATTGTTTTTATCATTGCTTAAATTGTGGATAATCTTTAAGTCTCTTTGCTACACATATAAAGTGTTAGAAGACTCTTAAATAGATTATAAATTACTTCACCAGGGCCATTTCATGTTTAAGAAAATCAAAAGAACTTATTAGCACTGGAAAAAATAACAGACAACTTGACTTCATAATTTATACTTTTAGTGAATGTTAAAATTATGCGTATATCGCGGTAATAAATCAAAAAGTACCCCTACAAAAAACATACAGTGTAAAAAAAGTCTTTAATATTTTTTGATATATAAAAAAAATGAAAGAAAACTGATGAATTGTTAGTCTTAGCCACTAATCCATAAAACAAGAAAATCACGACAATAACGTTAATGTTGTGGTTGTGTATGGTTATTACGCTAAAATATTAGAAATACTATACAGATAAAATATACTCAACAAGTCCATGATCATGTGATAGGTCCATTTTTTTACGCAATCGATACCTTTTTATTTCCACGCTGCGCACCGAAATATTTAATAAAGGAGCTATTTCTTTGGAAGAAAGATTTAGCCTAAGGTATGCGCAAAGCCTCAAGTCACTGGGAGTCAGTGATGGATGCGTTACTTTTATTTTTTTTAGAAATTCTTTGTCGGTGTTTTCAAAAGCCTCTTTAAAAACACTCCAAGAATCATTTCCAGTAATGTTCTTGGTAATTGTAGATATAACAGATTTTAGGTTTTTATTGTCATCCGTTTTTTTCAAGTCCTCTTTAATAAAAGCTAGCAGTTCATTCTTATTGTTTAAACTCATTGCAGAAACGGCTAATTCTCTACTTTTTATATCAACATCTAGCGAAAGTTGTTCATTTATCACTCGCATTATTTTATGTTCATTTTCAAGCTCTTTAATTTCCAATAAACGGTTATTTTCCTCAATTAACTTGTCTTCTTTCTTTTGATAATAACTTTTACTAGCTTTCCGAATGATTTGTGCTAAGACAATCCCAATCACTAAATAGAAAAACAATGCAAAACCATTTCTATACCAAGGCTTAAGAACTGTGAAGGAATAAACAGCAGTATTTCCCATCGAAGAATTAGCAAATTTATTTCTAACTTTAAATACGTATTTCCCTGGAGGCAAGTTTTTAAAGTTTACAGTAGTCTTTGTACTCCATTCACTCCAGTTTTCTTGAAACCCTTCCAATAAATACTGAAATTCAGAACTAATGTATTTATTATATTCGGGAACAGTAAAGTAAAAAACTATATTATTTTCATCAAATTCTACGCTACCCTCGCCCTGAATAGAACTGTTTTTTAAATTTCCATTCAATTTACTTGTTGCGACATTTGAGATGGCAACCTTATAATTTTTAAAACGCAGATCATTGATATTAATAGTATAGTAACCGTCAGTGGTGCCAATAAGATAATCATAATTTGATATTTGAGATATGTTTTCAAAGCCAGACATTGAGTTAGTCAAGTAAGCCGGAATAGGAATTAAATTTTGTTTCAGCTGATTACTTAATTTGCTCAAAGAAAAATAATAGATGTAATTTTTAGAAAACAACCAAATTTTATTGGAATGGTCTACAATCAATTTACCTGACGTATACTCATCTTTACCAAAAAACGAACTCAAAACTTTATCCTTCTCAAATAGCTTAGTTTTATTGTTCAACTTGAAAATCCCATCCTTGTAAGCATAATAAATCGTCTTGTTAAATTTTGTCAAGCCCGCATTTTTTCCCTTTTTTGGTTGCTCATACGCAGTAACTGATTTTACTTTAAGTAATGTATTATTCAACTGCAACCTAAAAACCCCTTTATATTCATGACTAACATATATCTCAAAAGCATCTGTAATTTCAAAATATCGCGCTGAATAATCAAAACCTGAAATTTTGTTTCTATAGCGCCACTGATTGTTAACTTTTTCCAATACCGAAATCCCATAGTAATTTCCTTGAAGCAAAAGATCTTTTTGATTAGGAACCGCTTTAAATTTCCAAGTTCCTGATTTTGGAAATATGTTTTTTGAAGTATCATTTTTTATAATAAATGTTCCGGAATCGTGTCCGCAAAACAAGGTTCCGTCATACTCAAACAAAGACCAAACCTGCCCTTTAGTGCCGCTAATAAATTTAAACTCTCCTGCGCCCTCGTAGTCTTTATAAAACAAACCTTGATTAGTTCCTATATACAGCCTTCCATCATACAGCTTTGAAGCATATACTGTTCCTAACTTTCCTGTAACATCGACAAAATTTTTAATCGGGGACTGAAGATTAATACAATTGATCCCGTTATCTAATCCCACCCAAAGATTTTTATCGGCGTCTTCAAACAAAGACAAAGCTGTGTTATTACTCAATCCTTTGTTTTGAGAAATATGATATTTAATTTTTCCTTCGGTCGTCAAAATAAAAATCCCACTAGAAACAGTGCCAATAACATAACTACCGTCGGATAACAAACGACTACTATAAACACTGTTAGCCATCATTTCCGAATCAGCCTCTGTTGAAAATTTAGATAGGCTTGTTCCTGCAAGCCTAAACAAACCGTTCAGTTGTGTTTGAATCAAAAGTCCTTCGTCTGTGGCAAAAACATTAACGATTCTATTGCTTATTAAAATTGAATTATTGGAAACTAATCGAGCTTTCCCACTTTCTATTTCAAAAAGGCCTTCATTTTCTATCTGAAAGTATATCGAGTTTTTAGTGCTGAAAGATTTAGTGATCTTGTTTTTAGGCGTGATTATCTTAAAACTACCTGCCTTGGCGTCGTAAATGTATATTCTATCTAATGATTGAAAAACAACCCATTGATCGTAATAGAAGATGTTCCAGAACTGTTCATCATCAAGAATATCTTTTACTATAGTTTTACTGAGGGAAGTATATTTTAGTTTACCATTGCTTTGTCTCATCCAGTAGCCAAATTCCATGTAACCACCAGTATAAACTTTATTACCAATAACTTTTACGGAACGTAATATTGTCTCATTGGGGGATGGATACAATTCCCAATGGGAGCCATTATGCTCTAATAGACCTTCATTGTTTGCAAAGAAAACGTAATGCCTTTCATCTTGCGAAATCATCCAATTTTGATTTCCTGCTCCATAAGTAGATGGTGCATATTTCACAATTGGAGGCAATTCCTGTGAAAAAACACTAGAGCATATCACAAATAGCGCAATACAAATTTTGCTTTTCATCTGAAAATAATTTAATTTACTGCAAAAATTAGTGGATAAAAATACTAATCTGAATCAGTTTTCGCAACATTAAAGCAAATAAAAATTTAAATTTGTGATTTGTTCAAACTCATTTCTCCAATGAAAATTGATTACTTTTGTAGAAATATAATATTTTTTATGCAAGTTGACTTTTCCAAGATAGATCCAAAAAAAAACATCATAATTAAAGGGGCCGAAGTTCATAATTTGAAGAGTGTTGACGTCGTGATTCCCAGGAACAAACTGGTTGTAATTACTGGGCTTTCCGGTTCAGGAAAATCTAGTTTAGCATTTGATACCTTGTATGCCGAGGGACAGCGTCGCTATGTAGAAAGCTTGTCTTCTTATGCGAGGCAATTTCTTGGTCGACTAGACAAGCCTAAAGTGGAATACATTAAAGGGATCGCTCCTGCTATAGCAATTGAGCAAAAAGTAAATACCACTAATGCCAGATCTACAGTGGGAACTTCTACTGAGATTTATGATTATATGAAGTTGCTCTTTGCCAGAATTGGAAGAACATTTTCACCAACTTCAGGGAGAGAAGTTAAAAAAAATACGGTTACAGATGTTGTCGCAGATGTGAAAAGCTTTGATATCGACAGTAAATGGTTGCTTTTGGCTCCTATACATCTGGAAGAGGGAAGAAAACTGGAGGACAAACTAAAGGTACTTTTGCAGCAAGGGTTCTCTAGGATTTTGCTTGATGATAAAATGATCCGCCTAGACGATATAGAGCAGCATTCTTTAGACAAGAAAGATGTAACACTTATCATCGACCGCATTGTAGTAAAAGAAGAAGAGGACTTTTACAACCGCTTGGCAGATGCCATACAAACTGCTTTTTATGAAGGAAAGGGAATCTGCCATTTGCAGGAATTAAATTCTGACAAAAGGTTTTCTTATTCCAATAACTTTGATTTGGATGGAATAACTTTTTTAGAGCCGAACGTCCATCTGTTTAGTTTCAACAACCCTTACGGCGCATGTCCTATTTGCGAAGGATACGGAAACATCATTGGTATTGATGCTGAACTTGTTGTACCTAATACCACTTTGTCTGTATACGAAAACGCTATTTTTCCATGGCGTGGCGAAAGCATGAGTTGGTTTAGAGACGAATTGGTAAACAACGCTTACAAATTTGATTTTCCAATACACAAAGCTTTTTATCAACTGAACGAGAATCAGAAAGAGTTAATATGGACAGGAAATAAATACTTTCAAGGCCTCAATTACTTTTTCAAAGAATTAGAAGAGAAAAATTATAAAATACAAAATCGTGTAATGCTTTCTCGTTACCGCGGTAAAACCAAATGCTATTCTTGTAAAGGAAAACGTTTGCGTATCGAGGCCTCCTATGTTAAAATAAACTCAAAAACCGTATCTGATCTTGTAGACTTACCTATAAAACACTTGGTAACGTTTTTTGAAAGCTTAGAATTAAATGTATACGAGAAGCAAATCGCCCACCGGCTGTTATTAGAAATTAACAATAGACTATCTTTTTTGACCGAAGTGGGTTTAGATTATCTGACTTTAAACAGAAACTCTTCGACCCTTTCTGGTGGAGAGTCCCAGCGAATCAATTTGGCCACCTCACTCGGAAGCAGTTTGGTCGGTTCTATGTATATCTTAGATGAACCTAGTATTGGCTTACATCCAAAAGATACGGAACGATTAATAAAAGTACTGTTGTCATTACGCGATTTAGGGAATACCGTAATTGTAGTGGAACACGATGAAGACATAATGAAAGCTGCCGATATGATTATTGATATTGGGCCAGAAGCGGGTTCATTTGGAGGAGAATTAGTGGCTCAAGGCACATTTAAGGAAATCCTAACATCGACTTCCCTTACCGCTCAATATTTAAACGGCGAGCGTGAAATAGCAGTTCCTAAAAAACGACGTACTTTCAAGAGTTTCATAGAAATAAAAGGTGCTAGAGAAAACAACCTACAGAATATTGATGTCAGCTTTCCTCTAGACGTTCTCACTGTTATTACTGGTGTTTCTGGTAGCGGTAAAAGTACACTGATTAAGAAAATTTTGTTTCCGGCAATGCAAAAAAAACTGGATAATGTGAGTGAAAAAGCAGGTCAATTTACTGAAATAACTGGCTCCTTTTCTCAAATAAAACATATTGAATATGTGGACCAAAATCCAATAGGTAGAAGCTCACGTTCCAATCCAGTAACCTATATCAAGGCTTACGATGATATTAGGGATTTATTTACGAAAGAAAAGTTATCAAAAGTTAGAGGTTATCTGCCCAAACATTTTTCTTTTAATGTGGATGGTGGCCGTTGTGAAAGCTGTAAGGGCGAGGGCTCCATTAATGTAGAAATGGTATTTATGGCAGATGTTCAATTACCCTGCGAAACTTGTAATGGAAAGCGATTTAAAAAAGAAGTGCTTGAAGTAGCATTTGCAGGCAAAAACATACACGACATTCTAACAATGACTATTGATGACGCTGTAGCATTCTTTGAAACGAACCAACAACAAAAAATAACACAAAAACTCAAACCACTGCAAGATGTGGGGCTGGGGTACGTACAATTAGGTCAGTCTTCCTCTACCTTATCAGGCGGAGAAGCGCAAAGGATAAAGTTAGCTTCTTTCCTTGTAAAAGGTGCCACAAAGGACAAAGCACTATTTGTATTTGACGAACCTACCACAGGACTACATTTTCACGACATTAAAAAACTGTTAGCTTCTTTTGAAGCCTTAATAGAAAAAGGACACTCTATTATAGTTATAGAGCACAATCTTGATTTGATAAAATGTGCCGATTGGATTATTGATCTGGGGCCGGAAGGTGGCGAAAACGGCGGTGAACTTTTAGCCGTGGGTACTCCTGAACAGATAGTGAAAATAAAAAAATCCGTTACTGGAAAATACTTAAAAGAAAAACTACTATACTAATCACGTCATTTTTTACTAAATCAGCATAGACGTTGAATACAATCTCTAATAATTTCAAATAAAAAAAAGTTTAAAATACTGACTTAAATCGCGATAAAAATATGTGTAAAATTACGGATTACTAATATCTATTAACCTACAATCGTTACTTGCTATAATCTATCAACTTAATCATTAGGACTACTGCCCTTTAATGAAATATCATATTGCTGTATATTATTGCATATGTACTTTCTTCCTATAAATATTTGCAATACCTACATGTGTTAATGATTTTTTTTGAGAATCTATGAGACTAGCTTTTATCTAAATTCTTGAAATATCGCGAAATGATCAAATCAAACCAGGTGACAGCCATATATGAGTACGTTAAATAAGACAGCTCAACTAATCCGCCTATGTATGTATAACTTATGATTCATGTTTTTTAATCTAAAAACTTCTAATAATGTATCTAGTATCGTGATTAATTCAATGATTTTTTTATTCCTACAAATAAAATTTTATTTTCAATTCCAATATTAGGATACTTAAGATCTGCATTTGATAAATGCCTTAACACAAATCTAAAATCTAAAATATAATTTTCATTTATATTAACATTACTGCCAATACCTAAATTATCAGAAAAAATTAATCCCTTTGCCTGCCTAGTCAATTTATTATGTAAGTAATGCGGTCCTGTTCCTAGAATTAGATATAAATCAACCTTCTCTGAAATCTTTTTACAAAGAACAAAATTAAAATTCAACCCTATATCTGTATTATCTAACATTTCAGTTACTCCCGTATCAGAACGTTTATTATAATACTTAACAGCATTATACTCAGCTGAAATAGAATAATCTAAAGATAAATTATTTTTAAAATAAACTTTTTTTTTCTGAAACTCTACCATTATAATATATGGCTGATAAACATATGTCTTGTTTCCAATCAAACCAGTCTTAAACCCATAACCAGTCAAAACTCCAGCTTTCCATCTTTTATCACGCAAATCTATCTGCGTTTCTTGACAATATGAATTTGAAATAAAGGATATAATTAAAACGTATTTAACGAAATTCATGAAAAAAATGTTATATGTAGTAAATATTGCATTGTGAATTCGCTTTCTGACTGTTATACTGATACAAATAACTCAATTAGACATGATTTGAGTTTGCCAGCGGAAACAACACTTTATTCATGCTAAGATTCCAATACACATAGGTAGACAATGGCGGCCTGTTATTGACTAGATTATGTTTCAAATAAAAGCACAT
>JBLIKQ010000074.1:0-12266 GCA_047635475.1 Porticoccaceae bacterium | reverse complement strand
AAATACGGTAAGCAAATCCGAGTCAAATTTGCAACAGCAAAAACATTTACCTTATAGATATCTTCAAAATCCCTTTGTGTAGATTCTGAAAATGGCTTTAACATAAAGCTACCAGCATTATGAACAATCGCATCCACTTTTTTCCAAGAAGTCGACAAGAAGTCAAGCACTTTTTCTAAATCTGCTTCACTAGAAAGATCTACAGAAAGACAACTAATATTTTTATTTTCAATAAGAATTCTAGGAGTTTTTCTGGAAATGGCAAGAACATGATGTCCCGCATTGGCAAATTTTAAAGCCAACTCATATCCTATCCCTCTACTTGTACCTGTTACTATAATATTTTTCATAGCACAAAAATAAACAAAAACGTGAAAAAACACCATTTTACACTAAGGATTCTTTAAAATATAAAAATCAGAATCCCTTCAATTTTCATTAATTTTGTACTGAAAAATAATTGAATTTATGTGCTTGCAAAATGATTGAAAATATACAATTAGAAATTGCCAAATTAAGTGATATCGCTGGGATATTGTCATTGCAGGAGCTCTATCTGGTTTCGAATTTATCAGAAGAAGAAAAAAAATCAGGGTTCGTCACAACACCGTTCTACATTACTCAATTAACTGAAGTAATAGAACAAGGTGGTTTGTTTATTGCTATAGATGACAATATTATAATTGCTTATATATTTGCAGGAGGATGGAGTTTTTTCAATCAATGGCCCCATATTTAATTACATCATCACGCTATTTCCTGACCTTACATTTTTAGACTTTGATATTACTACAAACAATAGCTTTCAATACGGTCCTATTTGTATTCATAAAGCATATCGGGGAAAAGGATTAATAAAGCTATTTTTCGAATTCATGAGAACTCATATTGTGAAGCGATATCCATTAGCTTTGACCTTTATAAATAAAACTAATATTCCATCAAAAAAAGCGCATACCGAAAAATTAAAGTGGACTATTCTTTCTGATTTTCAATTCAACAACAATAACTATTATATTTTAGCATACGACATGAATCAACCTGTTACTTAAGATTCCTAATTTATATGAATTTCGTGAATTGGAAAATTTGTCGTGTAAGTCGTTGTTGGCAATAATTCTTGGATAAATGAAGTCATATGGGGGATATCCATGACTTTAAACTCATTGAAACGTTGTGGTAATTTTCAAAATCAAAAGCACTAAAAGTTTGATTAAAAAAGAAACCCTTTCAAATCAAAACTTGAAAGGGTTTTAGAAAACTTGCGATATCTTGTTTAAGAAACTAAAGTTCTAGAAATCACGATACGTTGTATTTCTGACGTCCCTTCATATATCTGTGTTATTTTTGCATCGCGCATCATACGCTCCACATGATAATCAGCTACATATCCATTCCCGCCGTGAATTTGCACCGCTTCAATTGTGGTGTCCATAGCGGTTTGTGAAGCAAACAGTTTGGCCATTGCCCCTGATTGAGAAATATCTTTTCCTTCATCTTTTTCAATAGCAGCTTTCAGAACTAACATTTTGGCTGCCATAATTTGAGTCGCCATGTCGACCAATTTAAAAGCGATAGCTTGATGTTTAAAAATTTCTTTGCCAAACGCTTTACGTTCCTGCGCATATTTCAAGGCAAGCTCATATGAACCTGTCGCAATTCCTAATGCTTGTGAAGCAATTCCAATTCTTCCACCATTTAAAACACTCATGGCAAAATTAAAACCAAATCCGTGTACTCCTATTCTATTTTCTTTTGGAACTTTTACATCACTAAACATTAGAGAGTGTGTATCTGAACCACGTATTCCCATCTTCTTTTCTTTAGGACCAATATCAAATCCAGCCCAGCCTTTTTCAACTATAAAAGCATTGATTCCTTTATGCCCCTTTTCAATATCCGTTTGCGCAATGACAATGTAAGTAGAAGCCGAGGACCCATTTGTAATCCAATTTTTTGTACCATTTAATAAATAATGATCTCCTTTATCGATTGCTGTAGTTTTTTGCGAAGTAGCATCAGAACCAGCTTCCGGCTCTGATAGACAGAAAGCACCAATTACTTCTCCTTTTGCAAGGGGAACAAGATATTTTAGTTTTTGCTCTTCATTACAGTATTTTTCTAAACCAGCGCAAACTAATGAATTGTTCACAGACATAATAACAGCCGCAGAAGCATCTATTTTTGAAATTTCCGTAATAGCTAAAACATAAGAAACGCTGTCCAATCCAGAACCTCCGTATTTGGGGTCCACCATCATTCCCATAAAACCAAGCTCAGCCATTTTCGTAACTTGCTCGGTTGGAAATTTCGAAAACTCATCTCTTTCAATTACTCCTGGCAACAATTCGGTTTGAGCAAAATCTCTAGCGGCTTGTTGAATCATTAAATGCTCTTCTGTTAGATTAAAATCCATAACTGTGTAACTTTTTTATTAGTTTGTTAATTTGTCTTAGAAAATAAAAAGAATAAATCCTTAACTTAAAATGAAATACAGACCTACTTATTTGTTATTTTACTCAAAACTTGATAATTATTTTACAATATTTAAATTATCTGACTTTATGTTTAGATAAAGTAGTCAAAGATACTTTATTCTTGTGAAATTATCAATTTTGATTTGTAAATTTGATACATGAAACAGGATTATTACAACGTTATAGGAGTTATGTCAGGAACATCCATTGACGGAATCGATTTGGCCCATATACAATTTTATATAAACAGCAATAAATGGACCTTTAAAATTCTCGAAACCGAAACCGTTCCCTATAGTAATGAATGGATAGACATTCTAAAGTCGGCAGTAGATTTTTCTGAAGTTGAGCTAAAAAACACGAATAAAGAATACACTAAACATCTCGCCTCCGTTATATCTAGTTTTATAGAAAAACATAATATTAAAAATCTCGATGCCGTTTGTTCTCATGGGCATACTATCTTACACCAACCCCAAAAAGGAATTACACTGCAAATTGGGAACCTACCTGAAATTTCGACCTTGACTAATCAAGTGGTCGTTTGTGATTTTAGAGTACAGGATGTTCTAACAGGAGGACAGGGCGCACCTTTAGTCCCTATAGGCGATCAAATTTTATTTCCACAATATGATTACTGCATGAATTTAGGTGGTTTCTCGAATGTTTCTTATGAAGAAAATGGGAAACGTATTGCCTTCGATATTTCTCCCCTAAATACCGTTTTAAATTTCTATGCCAATCAATTAGGATTGGATTATGACAACAAAGGGTCAATATCAAGATCCGGGAAAATTAATCACAACTTATTATTAGAACTTAATGACTTACAATATTACCAAAGAAAGCACCCTAAATCATTGGGATTTGAGTTTGTAAAAGCAACTATATTACCCCTTATTGAAAACTTGAAAATAAATACTGAAGACAAGTTACGAACTTTCACAGAGCATGCGGCTATACAAATAGCATTGGCTTTGCCAAACAAAAAAGGCAGTCTTTTTATAACTGGTGGCGGTGCTTACAATAATTTCTTGATTGAAAGAGTCCAAAGCCATCTTCCTGAAATAAAAATCATAACTCCTACCGCAAAAATTCTCGAATTTAAAGAAGCTTTAATTTTTGCCTTACTTGGAATATTAAAACTACGCGAAGAAACCAACGTACTATCGAGCGTAACAGGAGCTATTACAGATCATAGCTCAGGTGTGGTTTACAGTTTGAAATAAAACATAAAATACACTATTCGCATTATTCTATTTTTTATATTTGTAGAAATTAAATATATCGCAACGAAATGAAAGATTTATTAAAGAAATTTGAAAATAAAGAGCCAGAAATTGTATTTAACTGGAAGGATGCGGAAACAGAAGCCGAAGGATGGACAGTGATCAATTCACTTCGTGGTGGTGCAGCTGGTGGTGGTACAAGAATGAGAAAGGGATTAGATATAAATGAAGTATTGTCTTTGGCAAAAACCATGGAAGTAAAATTCACCGTGTCTGGACCGGATATTGGTGGTGCTAAATCTGGAATTAACTTTGATCCAAATGACCCTAGAAAAAAAGGTGTCTTACAACGTTGGTATAAAGCGGTGTCCCCACTATTGAAAAGTTATTACGGAACAGGGGGTGATTTAAATGTTGATGAAATTCACGAAGTAATCCCCATGACTGAAGAATGTGGAGTGTGGCATCCGCAAGAAGGTGTTTTTAATGGTCATTTTAAACCTACCGAAGCCGACAAAATTAATAGGATTGGTCAATTGCGTCAAGGTGTAGTTAAAGTAATTGAAAACCCTAAATTCTCTCCAGATGTTTCCAAAAAATATACTATTGCCGACATGATTACTGGCTTTGGTGTTGCAGAGGCAGTTCGTCATTTCTACTCCATATATGGTGGAGATGTAAAAGGTAAAAAAGCGATTGTTCAAGGTTTTGGAAATGTAGGTTCAGCAGCAGCTTTCTATTTGGCTGAAATGGGCGCTAAAGTCATCGGTATAATCGATAGAGACGGGGGACTCATAAACGAAGAGGGGTTCACTTTTGAAGAAATAAGATCATTATTTCTTGCAAAAGACGGGAATAAATTAGTTGCAGAAAACATGATTCCTTTTGAAGAAATCAATAAAAAAATCTGGACAATTGGCGCAGAAATATTCACTCCGTGCGCAGCTTCAAGATTAGTTGCACAGTCTCAAATTGATAGTTTAATTGCTAACGGCCTAGAAGTTATTTCCTGTGGGGCTAATGTTCCTTTTGCCGACAAAGAAATCTTTTTCGGTTCAATAATGGAAGATGTAGACCACAAAGTCAGCTTGATTCCTGACTTTATTTCAAACTGCGGTATGGCAAGAGTATTTGCTTATTTCATGGAAAAGAAAGTGCACATGACTGACGAAGCCATTTTTCAAGACACTTCCACAACTATAAAAAATGCTATTAAAAAAGCAAATGAATTAAACAGTTCAAAAACAAATATAAGCGCTACTGCTTTTGAAATAGCCTTAAAACAATTGGTATAACCAATTTTGTTTTTGCTTCCATCAATTTTTGTTAGCCAGTTATACTACTTATAAGTCAGTTCGATAAATTCGCATAAACGTAAATTTATTGAACTGATTTTTTTTGCGAAAATCTAAAACCTGGCCCGAATATTGGATAATAGCCATCTAATTAAGCTTATTTTTGTTTGACATCATAATCTTAAAAACTAACAATTTTTATAATATATTAGCGTTTCAATAATAAAGAAAATTTGTATGAGTATATTGTTACAAACAGACAGCCTGTCTGTTGCACGTGAAAATTTGGTTGAGCTTGCACCTGTTGAGAAAACCTTATCAATTATCGAATTATTAACTAGCGGAGGACTAGCCGGTCAGATCATAATGGCTGCTCTATTCCTAATGTTTTTTGCCGCACTATACCTTTATTTTGAACGCCTAATGGCAATCAATTCTGCCTCGAAAATTGACATAAATTTTATGGGGCAAATCCGAGAAAATATTAAAAACGGACGTATTGACAACGCAAAAATAGCCTGCGCACATTCCAAATCACCTGTCGCGAGATTGATTGAAAAGGGGATTTCAAGGATAGGCAGGCCACTTGAGGATATCAATACAGCAATTGAAAATGCCGGAAAACTAGAAATTTACAAGTTGGAAAAAAACGTAAGCATGCTGGCTACCATTTCTGGAGCAGGCCCCATGACTGGTTTTTTAGGTACGGTTGTAGGAATGATACAAGCGTTCCATAAAATGGCGAGTGCAGGCGGCCAAATTGAGGTTGCAGCTCTTTCAGAAGGAATATACACTGCAATGACAACTACAGTAGTTGGCCTAGTGGTTGGCATTATCGCCTACGTGGGCTACAATCATTTAGTTGTAAAAACAGATAAAATCGTCCATCAGATGGAAGCCAATGCCGTTGACTTTTTAGATTTATTAAACGATCCTGCATAATAACCCAACTCATGACTCAAAAACAAAATCGCTGATTTTTGCTCATGAAGCTTTGCTATAAAAAACAAATATAATCTACTTATGAATTTAAGAGGACGAAATAAAGTTAGTGCCGAATTCAATATGTCATCAATGACCGATATTGTATTCTTATTACTGATATTTTTTATGCTAACATCTACCATGGTAACTACAAATGCTTTGGATTTAGTACTGCCTAAGGCACAAGGAAAGACAGACAGCAATAAAAACATAGCAGTGAGTATAAATAAAGAACTAGAATTTTTTATTGACAAAGAGCCTGTGTCAGAAACTGACTTAGAATCAAAACTATTGTCACTTTTTTCAGCAGACAAAACCAAAGCTATTATTTTGAGAGCCGAAGAAGGTGTTCCAATTGAGAAAGCAGTCAATGTTTTGGACATAGCTAACAGAAACCAAATCAAAGTTGTTTTAGCCGTAAGGCCTAAGTAAGCTTCGATAACCTTCAAAAAAGACGGATTCTACATGAAATATTTAGAAACAGAAGAAGAAAAAAAATCATTTGTAATCACATCATTTATTTTTGTGATTATGTTCGTTTTATTTTTCTATTTAGGATTAACTTCTCTAGACCCTCCTCCTGAAAATGGGATTGCCATAAACTTTGGAACAACAGCATTTGGATCAGGAGAAATACAACCTACAGAAGCGATCCAGTCGGCTCCCAAAGCTACCGCTGCAAAACAGGCCGCATCAAGCGAGGACGAAATACTTTCTCAAAACATCGAGGAAGCAGTAGTAATGAAGCAGGTCAAAAAAGAACAATCTACAAAAGAAATAGCAAAACAAGAAGTCAAACCAAAAGAGAGTCCAAAACCTTCAAAAAGTACATCGGATGCGCTATCCAGCTTGATAAACGGCCCCAAGTCAGACGGAAAGGCAAAAGGAGGAGAAGGCAACGACAATATTCCCGGTGATAAAGGAAGTTTAAATGGGAATCCTTATGCAAACAGTTACTATGGAGCTGGGAGCGCAACCGGAAGCGGAATTGGCTGGGGCTTGAATGGAAGAAATATCAGCTCACGCGGAAAAGAGGTGCAAAAATGCAATGAGTTTGGTACTGTTGTAGTACAAATTACAGTAAACCGAAACGGGAATGTTATTGCTGCTAAATATACTAAAGGAACCACAAATACAAACCCATGTCTTGTGGAGCCAGCATTGGCTACAGCTAGAAAGTACAAATGGCAAGCTGATTCAAACGCGCCTGAAACCCAAATAGGGTTCATTACCGTTAACTTTAAACTAGGCGAGTAGTTATCAAAAAAGCAAAAACAATGAATTATCAAGAAACTACAGAGTGGATGTTTAATCAACTTCCTATGTATCAACTTCAAGGCGCCTCGGCCTATAAAAAAGATTTAACAAACATACAGTTACTGGTTAATCATCTTGGTAATCCGCATCAAAATTTAAAATGCATTCATGTAGCAGGTACTAATGGGAAAGGTTCAACCTCCCACATGTTATCTTCAATATTACAAGAAGCCGGTTATAAAGTCGGACTACACACCTCGCCTCACTTAAAAGATTTTCGAGAACGAATAAAGATTAACGGAATAGAAATTTCAGAAGAATTTGTATGTGCTTTTATAAATCAAAACAAAGGCTTTTTTGAATCCAATGACATCAGCTTTTTCGAAATGAGTGTTGGTCTTGCGTTTGATTATTTTTCTAAGGAAAAAGTAGATATTGCAATCATTGAAGTTGGAATGGGCGGAAGACTCGACGCAACTAACATCATTACACCGCTAATCTCAGTAATCACAAATATAGGATTAGATCACACCCAGTTTTTAGGGAACACCCTAGAAGCTATTGCCTATGAAAAAGCAGGCATTATCAAACTTGAAAATCCAGTAGTAATAGGCGAATATAGAGCTGAAACAAAAGAAGTTTTTATAAAAAAAGCTAAAGAATGTAATTCCAAAATTTATTTTGCTTCTGATTTAATTTCAGAAACATATCCATCTGACCTAACTGGGGATTATCAAATATTCAATAAAAAAACGGCTCTTCTGACCGTTAATATTCTAAAAACACAAAAAGATTTTAGCTTTACCGAAACCCACATTGAAAAAGGGTTCCTAAATGTCGTGAAAAACACAGGACTTCAAGGGAGATGGCAACAATTAGGAAATTCACCAAAAGTCGTCTGTGATACGGCCCACAACAAAGAGGGCTTATCTATTGTGCTAAGACAAATCCAACAAGAAACTTTTGAAAAATTGCATATTGTATTGGGTGTTGTAAACGATAAAGATCTAAATCAAATACTCCCATTATTTCCTAAACATGCCATCTACTATTTCTGCAAGCCCAACATTCCTCGTGGTTTAGAGACTTCTGTTTTACAACAAAAAGCAAACAACCACGATCTTCACGGCAATACATATACTTCCGTACTTGAAGCTTATTCCTCTGCTAAGATGACCGCAACAAAAGATGATTTTATCTTTATTGGCGGAAGCACCTTTGTCGTAGCAGAATTGCCTCTAAATAAAGGGCTATAGATTTTTTTATCCTTTCGTTAAAAAATAACACATTCAAGAAACCTAACAAACTATATATTAATACAAGCTCTTTGCACCGAAAATTAGATACTGATAAAGAAAACAACTAGCTAATCAATACCGATTGGCCCAAAGAAGATGAAAAATAAGTGCAAGTATCCGAAATGAACAAGATTCAAAGGATTACATACTATTATATGTTGCCAAAACTAGACCTTTTTAAATAAAGATGCTATCGACCTACATACAATTTATGGCTTAAATTAGATTCTTGAGTTTTTTTTTAATTTTACAACAAATTAAAAATCAAAGAAGTATAAGTACGCTCAAAAAAATATTGAAATTTATATATAAATGTTTTGCGTAAGCGAAAAACTAGTTTATATTTGCACTCGCAATAAGTGAGTTAAAATAACTAAATTGTAGTAGGGCAATTAGCTCAGCTGGTTCAGAGCACCTCGTTTACACCGAGGGGGTCGGGGGTTCGAACCCCTCATTGCCCACAAAAACTTCTCAAGAAATTGGGGAGTTTTTTTTATGCAAAACTTTAAAAATAAAGTCAACGAGCTAAGCAATAAAATATGATTGCTTCCTAAAATATATTACAAAAAAAACACCATCAAATTCTAATCGACGGTGCTTATAATTGGTTTTATAAATGTAGTCTAGAAAAGATATTCCAATGTTCTCTCCAATGCCATTCCTCGCGATCCCTTGATCAGAATTGTACTTCTTTCTATTTTTTTCTGTTTCAAAAAGTCAGAAAAAGTATCAAATGTTTCATGAAAATCAAAATGTGGATAACTTATTTTACTTTCATAAAATGCTTTACCAACAAAATAACACTTCACTGAACCATTATTAACAAGCGATTTCACAATCTCAGCATGCTCCTTTTGGCTTTCTTCGCCTAATTCAAACATATCGCCCAGAACAACAACCTTATTAGGTTTCTCCAATTGTAAGAAGTTTTCAATAGCAACAGCCATGCTGCTTGGATTTGCATTATACGCATCCAATATAATCTCATTAGTTCCCTTTGACATTAATTGCGACCTGTTGTTCTCTGGCACATAACTTTCCAGAGCCTCTTTAATAGATAAATCATCCACTCCAAAGAATTTCCCTGTAGTTATAGCAGCGCTTACATTATTGGCGTTATACAAGCCTATTAAATTAGATTTAATGCTGATATTTGAATAACATACCTCCACAAAAGGATCTGCCTCAATTGATTTAATTTGCAAGTCCGCTTTCTCATTATTTATTCCAAACGAATACGACCTTAAACTCCTGGATCTTTCTACCTGAATTGGATCTGCCAGATTCACAAATACTAACATGTCGTTATCCGAAAGATAATGATAAAGTTCACTTTTTCCTTCGATAACGCCAGCCAAACCACCGAAACCTTCCAAATGTGCTTTGCCAAAATTAGTTATGTAGCCAAAGTCTGGTTGAGCCAATTCACAAAGAAATTCAATTTCCTTTTTATGATTAGCTCCCATTTCCACAATCCCTATTTCAGTTTCTGACTTAAAGGACAGCAAAGTTAAAGGAACCCCAATATGATTGTTTAGGTTCCCCACAGTAGCTTTCGTGTTATATTTTTTAGAAAGGACTACATGTATCAATTCTTTAGTGGTTGTTTTCCCATTACTTCCTGTAAGCGCAATGATTGGCAACTTTAAATATTTCCTATGAAATTTCGCCAGTTCCTGCAAAGCGAATAGGCTGTCTTCTACCAAAATGGTTCTTTCGTCAATATAAAAAGCCTCGTCATCAATAATTACAAAAGAAGCCCCTTTGGCTAATGCTTCCTTAGCGAATGTATTCGCATCAAAACGCTCCCCTCTTATGGCAACAAATAATGAATTTAAGTCTATTTTTCGTGTATCGATCGAAACAGAATTGCACCTCAAGAATAAGCTATGAATGTAAGTAATATCCATTTAAAATAAGTTTACAAAAAACAAAAGCCCTAACTAAAGGGCTTTTGTAATTATTACGTAATAATAATTTAATTCCTTGCAGATTTTCTTTTTTCTGCTTTTGGCCCTACCTTAGACATAGCACATCTAAACCCAATGTAGTCAGTCGCCATATCCTGCGGGAAATACCTTCTTTGAGCGGGGTCTAACCAATAAGCTCTATCTCTCCAAGAACCTCCTTTATAAACTCTTACTTCATCATTTATCAGAGTTGTTCTTTTGCTTGACACGTCATACTTTCTCACCATCCTACCCAAACTGTCAGTTGTAACATTATGTTTAGGAGAGTTATACATGTTTTTAGCATCCTTTCCCTTATCAGTATCTGACTCCGAAGGTCCAAAATTATAATATTTAGACGACTGCTTATCGCCATCTCTGTAATTGATGTTATTGCTTTTATCAAAATTTTGCCTCAAATAAGTTTCATTTTCATCCACTGGGACTTGACTAATTTGGCCTGGAAAACTTCGCACAATTATTTTACCATTACTCAAAGTATCCTTCTTCATCGTCTCTATAGTAACTATTTCAACTTTACCATCTTCTCCAATTTTATTCTTGGTGTAACGATTTCCTCTAAAATAATTAAAGTCATTTGACTCGTTATCAATAATTGGTCTATAAACGTCGAGCACCCATTCTGCTACATTTCCCGCCATATCATATAGTCCAAAATCATTAGCCGGGTAGGCTTTCACTTCATTCGTTATATCCGCTCCATCATCAGACCATCCCGCTATACCGCCGTAATCACCGTTTCCTTGTTTAAAATTAGCTAATTGATCTCCTTTATTTTGTCTTTTTCCAGAACGGGTATAACTTCCTGACCAAGGATATTTTTTCTGGCCCTTATAGATATTATACTCTCTTTGTCCTACATCGGCAGCTGCAGCATACTCCCATTCAGCCTCAGTAGGAAGCCTATATTCTGGCAAAAGAATTCCTGAGGATCGTCGCGCATAAACATTTTTTTCTTCTGTGACTTTTCCGTCTTTTCCAACTCTTGGACTTCTCCGCACCCCTTTTCCCCCTTTCAAAACGATATCTTCGTTACCACCGTAAGTCATAGTTGGTGCTTTCAAGTAGGTTTCAGTGCTAAAAGAACTTTCTGCACTAACATCTTGCGTTTTAGCGTTCCTTTTTAAGTATCCATTCTTCTCTAATATTGCTTCATTAACACGGTCAGTTCTCCATTGACTAAACTCAACTGCTTGAATCCAATTAACACCCACGACAGGATAGCTTGCATATGCAGGATGTCTAAGGTAATTATTAGTCATAGTTTCATTGTAACCTAATCTATTCCTCCAGACTAAGGTATCTGGCGAAGCACCTTCGTAAATATATTTATAGTTATCTTCGGTGGGAGGAAATACGTTTTTCAACCAGTCTAAATACTCCAAATACATAAAGTTTGTCACCTCGGTTTCGTCCATATAAAATGATTGTACGTGCTGTTGAGTAGGGGTATTATTCCAATCGTGCATCACATCGTCTTGCACTTTACCCATTGTAAAAGTACCACCTTCAACAAAAACTAATCCTGGACCAGCTTCTTGTTTTTTGCTACTGGAAACCCTTTTACTATCAAGATCCCAACCGGTACCCCTTGAAGCGTTACTTGAACTAGACTTTTTACTGCAACTAGCAAAACCTATGATCATTATCATAGATAACATTAATCGCAAGGCTATAATTTTGTTTACTTTCATACTAATTTAAAGGTGATAATTTAAGTGACGCAATATAATAATTAACCATTAATAGACAACAC
>JBLIKQ010000073.1:0-12456 GCA_047635475.1 Porticoccaceae bacterium | reverse complement strand
AAAGTTTTAGGGAAATATTCCCTTCACCCCATCTAAGTAGCGCACTATACCTATTGCAGTCTAAGGTCTCCTCTCTTTTCAGATACCTCGATATATAGCTTGTGTTCCGTTTTTTACCCGCTACTGCTCCTCTAATCATCTCTAAAAAAACAAAAACCTTGTCCATAATGTACCAAAGACAGTTTTAAAGACTGTTTACACGCAAATAAAAAATCGAAAACAACTACTAGCGAGCACTAAAAGGACCAAGTCCCTTAAAATTAGATGACCATCCCTTAACGTTAATGCAGCTCTTTTAAAAGAAATTTAAAGTAGTTTCTAAACGATCACACGAACTAGTGCCCGCTATATAAAAAACAGCCACATAGAGTGACTTCCTTTTTTCATCCTATTAATATCCCTTCCTGTTTATTTATCACCTTCTTTTGCAGACATCAATAATTTTCAGCATATGCTTAAATATCTAATATAAAGGAAGATGATTTTCAAACAATAACCAACTACTTACATATTAACCGTCGACACACGCACTGTGAGTTACTCAGTATAATATATAGACTTGATACAAATAACTATTTGCGGAAATCGACATTATGAAAAATGATTAGAATGTACTACCTATACTATTTTCTGACTACTATAATAACTTAATATTCTTTCACTATTTCTTCTAATAAACATCCAAATCATATATCCTTCAAAGATTCATCATCTACATTACAACTGCCACGAGCTCTGTCACTAATTAGTTTTCATCAAGAACACCTATCTGGATATGCTAACTTTATCCGCATAAATAGTTAGCATACAGACCTCAGTTTTGGTTTATGAAAAATAATCGGAAAATTTACGACCGTATTTTCAAAGAAAAGGATGTACATTTAATAATTAGAGCAAAAACATCTCAAAGCTTGCAAGGGAGTTAGCTGTTTCAGCTGCAAAGTTGTATCACTGGCGAAAAGAATATGAAGCATTTTAACGGTGCAGTAGCTGAGAGCTTTTTAAAGACTTTAAAAGCGGAACAGAATTATGGCAATAAGTTGATGTCAAAAAAACAGACCCACCTACATATATTCGAATACATTGAAATTTGGTAACAGAAAAAGATGGCATAACGCTTAAGAACGCAAAAAAAATTAAAGAGTTATGGAGACAGAAAAATAATTTTAAAAACGTTCCTTAAATAGTAGTATGGATTTTATTTTCTTATCCAAGCTACCCAATAAATTAGAATTAAGACTATCGATATAACACAATAACCTCTCATGTAAAAGGAAGATATATTGCAATACCAGTGAACTTTTTTATCTAAATTTAAGACTTCTATCTATATTTTTTGGGCTAAAAAGTTGACTATACAAATAAATTATAACATTTGTCTTCAAACGTATTTCCGTCTTCATCAATAGCTATCAATATTCTTTTCTCTCCTAAAGAAACATAACACAAATAAACCCAAACTGGAGACCACAAGCCTAATGTTAATAAAAAAAGGAATAAATTAAACTTGTGGTTCACTTTTTTACCCTTTCTAAATAAAACCGCAAAAGGCAACTTATCATTTCTTTCCTCGATTTCGAATCCTTTATTTATTTTATTTTTAATTACTTTTTTGAATGCGAGTAGGCTGTCAGCACTACTAATTTGCGTAGTTTTCATACTATTCATGTTTTACTTCCTGATTAAAACAAATCTTAAATATTTTATAAAAGTACATAAATCATCTATTTCTTACAATCCCTCAATTTAGTGATATTTATTAAATGTTACCCTAACGCTAAATTCGATTCTTGATATATCTGAGACCACAGATATACCGATCTCTTAACGTATTTATTTCATAAAAAATCAGTACTGCGTTTCATTAGTTACACGGAAAATTGGTTCAAAGCACAGGGACTTATGCTTAACAAAAAAGCTACTACAATCAGGATTGCAGTAGCTTTTTTTCATATGTACAAAACCGAAAATAACACTAATTGAAAATAAAATTCGATGCCCAATCTATTTCATCAAGATATGAAAGAAAATTACAGTTTTATTTTAAATCTTCTCAAAACAGTATCAATAACCTGATTTATTTCTGGAGAAATCTTAAATTTATAATTGACATAAACGTAAGCAGCTGTTACTAGAATCGACTTAAGTCCAATAGCTATCATAGGATTAAAGGGAAATTGCCAAAAGTAAAATACTAAAAACAAAACAAATGTCACCGCCATGGAGTACAACGTTTGATTTGTAAACGGATACAAATGCAATCTTTTTACGATAAACATTAGTTTAGCCACACTATAAAGCGTTATCGACAACAAGGTGGCGAAGGCGGACCCTAAAATTCCGTAAATTGGAATAAAAACCATATTTAATCCAACTGTCACAAAGACTAAAATAACACCTAAAAACAGCACCGCTCGATAGTATTTTGTATTAAAAATAATAGCATTATTATTCCCTAAAATCAAATCGAAATACTTTGACAATCCTATCATAAAAACGACTAATATTCCTCCTCCATATTCCTTTGGAACCATCTCATATAATTGATTGATATTAACAAAAATACATAACATCACAAAACCTCCCACCACTTGTAAATTGATGGACGTTTTTTTGTACAAATCATTCAGCTCATCGTATTTATTATCATGCATCAGTTTTGCAGTTATCGGATAAACAATTTGATGCATCGCCCGACTTGGGACTGAAATAACTAAAGCAATGTATGTAGCAACAGAATAATAAGCAATATTCTCAATTTTAATATACTGATTAAGCATTATTTTATCAATATCCAAAAGTAAAGTAGCAACACTGCCTGACAAAATAATAAAAAAAGTATAGACCATTATGTCTTTAGCATTATGCGGAATTGAAAATTGAAATTCTGGTTTTTTGAGATAAAAAGCGTATAACATAGTCACGATAAAAGCCAAAAAATAAATACCTGCAGTTACATATACAAATTCAATAACTGTAATCCATTTAAAATAAACACCAATCAAAGCCAGTAGTGAAAAAGAGCGCAACGCAACTTCTTTAATAAAATTACCAAAGACAGAATGCATATGGACTCTGGCCCAAGCATAGAATATTTCGAAATAAGCCATGCACAATCCAGTGAAGGGTATCAACCATAAGTAATCCTTAACTATGGGGTTTCTCTGAGATAAATATATTGAAATATCATCAAAAAAGTACAAACCAATCAACAATAAAGGAAACGACAATAAAAGCGGTAATAAAACGGCGAAAGACAAAAACTGCGATTCCTCCTGTTCCGTTTTGCATTGAGAAAAGAATTTTACCAAAGAATTCTGCATCCCAAATGCGAACAATGGCATTACAATACTAGCAGCAGACAGAATATAATTAGTTAATGCGTAATAAGTTGCCCCTAAAAAAAAAGGATATAAATATATCGTATTAATTGCACCAATACCAAAACCGATATAGGTAATTATTGTGTTTTTTAAAGACTGATTTAATACTATTCCCATTCTTGGTCATTGCGAGGCACGAAGCAATCTCTTTATGTTATTTACTAAGGAGTTCAACTAATTCTTTCGTTAAACTTTTTCTTGAATATTTTTGCAAACCTACACCATTCGACTTTAGTTTACCCTCTAAATATTGATTATAATAATCCAAAATTACATTTTTGAGCTTCTCTTTCTCCGAATAATGTAAAAATACTCCCGTATTGGTATGAGATATAATTTCTTCAAAATCAGAATGGATGGGTCCGATGGCTATAACAGGTCTTCCTGAAACCATATATTCAAATAATTTACCTGGAATTATACTCCGTGTTTCCTCAGAGTCAATTTCAATCAACAACAAAGCCTGAGACTTTTTTTGATGGGCAATTGCGTCGGCATGCGAAACATAACCTAAATTATTAACGTAGGGGTTTAGCCCAAACTGCGTAATAGTCTCTAATACCTCCTGACTTACTGCGCCAATCAATTTAATCTCTAAGTGCTTATTAAAATCTGGAATCTCAGATAATAACGCAACTAAACTTTCCCACAAAATGGCAGGGTTTCTCTCGGAAAGGAAAGAACCTATGTGAGCTAAACTAAATTTAGCATCCAAATCTTGCTTATCGGTATCTTCAATATCATAACCATTAGTTATTACCTCAATTGGCTTAAGTGTTATCGCTTCAAACTCCGTCTTTGTAGTTTTACTTGTTACAATAATATTATCTGCAGCATTCAATACTTTATGTTCTAAAAACTTATGCTTTTTGGAGGCATAATTTGATAACCTCAAAGACTTATGATACCCTATTGTAGTCCATGGATCCCTAAAATCGGCTATCCACTTTACATTTGTTTTTTGTTTTAATTCAAGTCCAATAAGATGCAAACTGTGAGGTGGACCTGATGTAACTATGGTATCAATGCTATTTTCAGCAATATACTTCTCCAAAAAACGAACCGAAGGTTTTACCCAAAAAACACGTGCATCTGGAATAAAAAGATTCCCGCGAATCAATAGAAAAAGTTTGTCTAAAAAGGATTGTTTTTTTTTGTTTGGTATAATACCAGAACTTATCTTTTTTGTTTTATTTTTCGAAAAAAAAGAAGCTATTTGATAAGGTTCGATTATTTTATGTCTTATGATGATAGCCTTCTCTGATACCTCCTTGACTAAAATTTTATCAATAATAGGATAGGTTGGATTCTCTGGAATATACACCACAGGCTGAATCCCAAAATCAGGTAAATATTTCACAAATTTTAACCAACGCTGTACCCCTGGTCCTCCGGCTGGAGGCCAATAATAGGTGATTATTAAAATTTTATTTGAGTCCAATTTAGGCGCTTATTCTAAGAGATTTAAAATCGGCAAAGAACAACTTACTATTTTTAAACAATCCTCTAGAAATAAAGTAGACAACCGGCAAGAAAGGTATTATAGAGTAATATCTAAGTTTGTCTGAAAAGATATAAATTCCATATAAAACACCAACAACAAAGCCTAAAGCGAATAGACACAATAATATTTGCTGAAATGATTTTAATCTTAGTAATTCTTTCATAATTTAAATTTTAGGTGTATTTGTTTTATACAAACATACTATTTCAAAAAGACAATCTCATCAATTATTTTTACTCACTTCATTTTTTCTCCAATTATTTTTTTGTTCATAATAAATTCCACCAATTAAAAGCGACAGCATTCCTATAACACTAATCACTGTTATAATACTACCTGTTTTTATGACTTGAGGTTCAAATTTGAACTCAATTGTATGATCACCGGCTGGCACTACTAAAGCTCTAAGCACATAATCTACGGGGAAATGATCTGTTTTTTTGCCATCAATATATGCATTCCAACCATTTTCATAATAAATTTCAGAGAAAACCGCCAAACCTTCATGGGAATTACTCGAATTATATTTTATATAATTTGGTTTATACTCTTGTATTTTTATTGTTCCTGTTGTGTCTAAATTTCTTTTTAAGCGTGCATTTTTAAATTTATTCCCATAGAGATGAATATTAAAAATAGCTGCTTTTTTAGTGTCAATTTTATCCAACATTTTCATTTCGTCATTGGCTTTATTCACTAATTTGACGTCATTTACAAACCAAGCATTCCCATTGGCATTTGGGTTTATAGTTGGAAATTGCTTTCCTTCTTTATTTGTTTGAATAATGTATTTAACATTAAGCATGTTTAAAACTTCCATATTGTTCTTTGAAATTTGGTAGTCGAATAGTTGCTGAACTCTCCTCGGTTTCGCAGCATGATAACCACCAATTGATTTGTGGAAATAAGATGCTCTGGCACTCGAAAAATTTCCGCTAACCTCAAAAACACGAAAAATAGACGTGTCCTTAAGGATCTCCATATCCGAAGTAGTTTCCTCAAAGGGTACTGCTATTTCTCTTCCGCTTACAAAATCTTTTGCTGAAACATAATTTTTATCTACAAAGAACAAATCGGAAACCATAAATAGACCTACAATAATAACGGCCGTGTTTTGAGCAATCTTGTTTTTTATAAACAACCATAATGTTCCAGCCGCTAGTAAAATAAAAAAACCTGAACGCAACAAATCAGCGCTATACAAGCTCATTCTATCCCCTTTGAGTGCCTCAACGAATTCAGGCCCATAACTGTCAAGGTAATAATCATCGTTAACTCCAGAAAAACTGAACATGCCCTTACTTAAAAACAAAACTAAAACAAGTCCAAATGTTATAAAA
The DNA here is from genome assembly GCA_047635475.1 of Porticoccaceae bacterium. Classification (GTDB taxonomy): domain Bacteria; phylum Bacteroidota; class Bacteroidia; order Flavobacteriales; family Flavobacteriaceae; genus Flavobacterium. The sequence goes on along the minus strand of JBLIKQ010000073.1, from coordinate 6,229 downwards.
CCCGATTGTTTAAGCGCTTTCCACTGCAGTTCTTTTTGTAGTTTAAAAAAGGATTGTAATCCCATAATGGCCAAAACAGGAAAACACAATTCCAGTATCACTTGTATTGATGAAACAGCTCTAAATTTATTATACATCGGTATATAATCGATAAAAAAGTCAGTCAGTATTGGGAAGTTTTTACCCCAAGACAACATCAATGCCGTGAACGCTCCAGTAAGAAAAACATATTTAATTTTTCGTTCATCTATAAATAGAGCTAAAATTCCCAAAAAGAAAACCACAACGCCAATATAAGCTGGCGCAGCTACTATAGGCTGCTCTCCCCAATAGGTGGGCATCCCGCTAACAAATTCGCTAGCCTGGCCAGCTGGCACTCCTTTTCCTATCATAAATTCGTACATCTTACTGTCCGTTCCTAACGCTTCATTATTTGACCCCCCAAAAAGTCGTGGTGCTATCAGATTAAAACTTTCCGTTATACCATAACTGTATTCCGTAATGTATTCTCGGCTCATTGCGCTGGAGCTCGTGTTTGCCGAACCATCAGGATTGTAACTCAATTCTGTTTTCCCTCTCGTACTAAAACTAGCATATTCAGCAGTAGCCAAAAGACTAGTAGCATTGGCACCAATAGCAAGTATACCAGCACTTGCTAATACCCCAAAAGACCTGAAAAGTGACTTATTATCTTTCTTTTTTATGTCTTGATAAATAAAAAACCCGGAAAGTATCAGTAAAAATATCAATAAATAATAGGTCATTTGAAAGTGGTTGGCATTGATCTCCAATGCCGTAGCAAACATAGTCACTAAGCCACCTAGAATGTACTTCCTTCTAAAAACCAATATAAAACCGGCAATTACTAGAGGCATATAAGCAATAGCATGCGCTTTGGCATTATGCCCCACACCTAGTATTATTATTAAATAGGTAGAAAACCCAAAAGCCAAAGATCCAAAAAAAGCTTTAAGTGGATCTACTTTCAATACCAGCAGCAAACCATAAAACCCTAAGAAGTATAAAAACAAATAATCCGCCGGACGCGGCAAGAACCGCAAAGCATCATCTATATCACCTATATAATCGTGTGGATACTTAGCGCCCAACTGGTACGTTGGCATTCCTCCAAAAGCTGAATTTGTCCAATAAGGCTCCACATGTTCTGAGGCTCTAAAGTCATTTTGCTCTTTGGCCATACCAGTATATTGAGCAATATCTGATTGAAAAATCTGCTTGCCCTGCAAAACAGGATAAAAATAAAGTAGAGAGATGAATACAAAACCAAAAATGGCAAGGGCGTGAGGGTAAAATTTATTTATTATTTTCAATTTCTAGAAATTTTTTTTAAAATATTAAGAATGCAAACTACAGAAAATTTAATCTATTTCTTCGTAATCAACATATTCTCCTACTTTTTTAGTTTCTCGAGGATTTCTATCGTTTTTTGTATTAAAAATCACCTCATCTTTGGTTTGCGTTTTGTTAGGTGAACCACCTTGCGAACGCTGTTGCTGTTGTTGAAAATTTTCTCCAGCTTTTTCTACCACTTTTTTAACTAGTAATGGCAAAAACAGCTTAGCCAACAACTTAAACACATAGTAGAATGTTAGTATATAAAACACTATTTTTATAAAACCCGAAAAAGAGGCAGTTTGCATAATTTAATATTTTTTTCAAAATTAATAAATCCTACGTTCAAAACTAAACTATCGTTCTTAAATAAATAATAAATTATGGTACATTTGAAAAGCGTTATTACTTTTAAACTCAAAAAATAATATGTCAAAACTTAAAATTGTGTTTCTTTTCGCTCTAATTAATATAACGAGCGTTAATTACGGGCAACATACAGATCAAATTAATTCCAATAGACCCGGAGAAAGTATGTCAGCTTTTGCTGTTGGGAAAAACGTGATTCAAGTCGAAACAGGAATCTATGGAATTCAGGAAAACCATAGACTATTAGAATATGATGCTAATGGTTATGGTTTAGACTTCACGTTAAGATGGGGATTGTTTATGGAAAAACTAGAGTTGATAGCTGATTTACAGTATCAAAATGAAGACTTCACAACACCATTCAGCAGCATCAATAAATCTGCATTAAAACAAACCATTTTGGGTGCTAAATATTTAATTTACGACCCATTTAAAAATTATGAGAAAAAAGTAAATATTTACAGTTGGAAAGCAAATCACTCTTTCAATTGGCATCAATTAATTCCTGCCGTTTCTGTTTTTGCGGGTGCCAATTTCACGATGGCAGACAATCCGTATTACTTTTCTTCAAACGCTGACATTTCTCCAAAAATCATGTTGATTACACAAAATCACTTGGGTGATGGAACCTGGGTTTTTGTAACCAATATTATCGCAGACTACGTTTCAACCGATTATCCAACTTACGGTTACGTATTCACTTTAACAAAAGGTTTTAATGAAAAATGGTCTGGATTTGTGGAAAATCAGGGTTTTAAAAGTGATTTTTACAGCGATGCCATAGTACGTGGTGGTGCCGCTTATTTATTGAATAATGACATGCAAATTGACGCATCAATAAGCACTAACTTTAAGGACACACCCACAGTGCTTTATGGTGGTATTGGCTTCTCGTGGCGCTACGATGCTAATTATAAAGAAGTGCGTATGAGTCATGACGAAGGAGGAAACAAAAATTCAAAGTCACAAAAAAAAGCGGAGAAGAAAAATAAAAAACGCAAAGAAGCATTAGAAAATACATTATAAATTTCCACAATGATTACAATTAAAGAAGCTATTACCAATAGCGAATTAACCGATTACATTAAATTCCCTTTTTCACTTTACAAAAACAATGAATTCTGGGTACCACCAATCATAGCTGATGAACTGGAGTCCTTTGACAAAACAAAAAACCCTGCTTTTGAGGATGCTGAGGCTTATTTTTATATTGCATACAAAGGCAATGAAATTGTAGGCCGAATTGCTGCTATTGTCAACTGGGCAGAGGTAAACGACCAACAAAAAAAGAAAGTACGTTTCGGTTGGTTTGATGTAATCGATGATATTGAAGTAACCAAAGCTTTACTTGAAAAAGTGTATGAATTAGGTCGAAAAAATAATTTAGAGTACGTTGAAGGTCCTATGGGGTTTTCTAATCTAGATAAAGTAGGAGTACTCACTGAAGGTTTCGATCAACTGGGAACCATGATTACTTGGTATAATCATGCCTATTATGCAACTCATTTTGAGCAATTGGGCTATGCTACTGAAAAAGAATACATAGAAAGCAAATTTCCTTTTAAAAATGTGAAGCTGGAATATTTTGACAAAGCTCAAGAGTTAATCAAGCGGCGATATCAACTTAAATCTTTGAATTTTAAGAAAACTAAGGACGTCATGCCATATGTAGATAAAATGTTTGATTTATTTAATGATTCATATGCTAGTTTATCTTCTTTTGTAGCTATCTCAGATACTCAAAAAGAATATTTCAAAAAAAAATACATCAGTTTTATAAATCCGGAATACATAAAATTTGTAGAGGACAAAGATCAAAATTTGGTTGCATTTGCTATTGTTATGCCTTCTTTTTCAAAAGCATTACAAAAAGCTAACGGAAAACTTTTCCCTTTTGGATTTCTACATTTATTAAATGCTAAAAAAAACAGTAAAGAAGTTACTTTTTACTTAATAGGAGTACATCCTGATTACCAAAATAAAGGAGTTCATGCTATAATTTTCAAAGAATACCACACCACTTTTACGGAAAAAGGAATTGAAACCTGTATTAGAACACCGGAATTAGCAGATAATCTTGCTATTCACAAATTATGGAAACATTTTAATCCGGAGATAAATTGCCGCAGAAAGACTTTCAGGAAAGAACTTTAAAAAAGTAACATCAGGCTTTTTTACTCAAAATAAAAAATCCATCAGCCTCAACTAGACTGATGGATTTTTTTCTATTTAACTCCAAACTGAACATTTAAAAACAGACCATTGTGTATTAACTATGCATCTAAATCAACAGTAGTTCGTAATGCAATTTCTTTATAAGTCCCGTTTTCTAATTTTTCACGAATCGCCTCGAAAGCAACTAGGGTTTCATCAATATCAGACAAAGTATGTGAAGCTGTAGGAATCATTCTCAATAATATAATCCCTTTTGGAATTACAGGATAGATTACAATCGATAAGAAAATACCGTAGTTTTCTCTCAAATCATTTACCATAATCATTGCTTCTGGAACACTACCCTCGAGATAAACAGGTGTAACACATGTATTAGTATCTCCAATATTGAAGTTTCTGGAACGCAATCCGCTTTGCAATGCATTTACATTTTCCCACAGCTTGTCTTTCAATTCTGGATGATTACGTAATAATTCTAAACGTTTCAACGAACCAATTGTCTGAATCATTGGTAATGCCTTGGCAAACATTTGAGAACGCATATTATATTTAAGGTAATCAATTATGTCTTTATCAGCAGCAACAAATGCACCAATATTAGCCATCGACTTTGCAAAAGTCGAAAAATAAACATCAATGTCATCCTGGACGCCCTGCTCCTCACCCGCTCCAGCTCCTGTTTTACCAAGTGTTCCAAAACCATGTGCATCATCTACAAGCAAACGAAAATTATATTTTTGCTTCATCGCAACAACCTCTTTCAACTTTCCTTGTTGGCCACGCATTCCAAAAACACCCTCTGTAATGAATAAAATTCCACCGCCGTTTTCTGTTGCTAATTTCGTAGCGCGTTGAAGGTTTTTCTCCATACTTTCAATATCGTTATGACGATAGGTAAAACGTTTTCCACTATGCAAACGAACACCATCAATGATACAAGCATGCGCATCCACATCATATACGATCACGTCATTTCTAGTGACCAAAGCTTCAATAGTTGACATAATGCCTTGGTAACCAAAATTCAATAAATACGCTGATTCTTTCATTACAAAAGCAGCCAATTCATTCTCTAATTGCTCATGATATTTGGTTTGTCCACTCATCATTCGAGCGCCCATTGGGTACGCAGCCCCGTACTGCCTTGCTGCATCTGTATCTGCTTGTCTCACCTCAGGGTGATTAGCTAAACCTAAATAGTCATTCAAACTCCAGTTCAAAATATCTTTACCGCCAAACTGCATTCTTGGACCCAACTCACCTTCTAATTTAGGAAAAACAAAGTAGCCTTCAGCCTGTGAAGCCCATTTCCCTAATGGTCCTTTATTGTTCTGAATCCTTTCGAATAGATCTTTTACCATAATGTATTTAAGTAATAATTTTAACTTTAACAAGTTGCAAAAATAAAAATTTATATTCTATAAAAGCGTTTAAAATTAATTATTTTTTTTCATTATCACTTTTTGACTGCTAGTAGCTATTCCTGCTCGATACATTATTAAAAGTAAAAAGCGAGGGATGTCGCGGCCATCAGCGCCACTAGTCTTTTATTCTTTAATAACGGTCAATACGAGATAAATAATCACACCTTTACTCCTAGAGAGGATACATTTATCAATAACAATTGCTAGTAAGTAAAGTTCTTTAAAGCAATCAACTATTTGCAACAATATACTTTTTTTTCAAAAAAAGTACAGAAATTTTTACATCTCTCCTTTTTATTAAATAGCTTGAATAATGAATTTTATATCATATACTGCTACAAAAATCCTTTGGGAGCTCAACATTTAAAGAGATGTCTGCGCTGTCAATGATATAGTGCGACATTAGTTGATCATTGTCACCAATAAAAACCTTAAAGTCATAGGTTTTACCTACTTCTAATTTATCAGTAATGATTTTACTAGTTTTACTGTCTAAAGCTGTGTAGAGTACCTTCCAGTCTTCTGCTCCAGATTCTGTATAATAAAAAATAGTTCCTTGTGGAGGAAAAACAATCGCCCCTCCACATTTTATTTCGGTGGTAATAGAAAGTCTTGGTTTTACCATATAAGGGGACTTTATAGCGATTTTAGTGACATCACAAATATCACCGGCTTTATATGTCTTCATGAAAAGCTCTACCTTATTATCAAGATCATAAATCCTAACAGTAACATCTACTTCACTAAAAACTTCTTCCAAATAATACTTCAAGCCGTCTTTAACCTCATAACTACCATAATACCAAGTATAAAAAGAACCATTATCATCCCAAAAACCTACAGTAATATAAGTATTTACACCAAGGTCTGCAGTAGGCCAATCGAAAGTAATTTGTCTTCCATCACAT
>JBLIKQ010000072.1:0-12655 GCA_047635475.1 Porticoccaceae bacterium | reverse complement strand
AATTTTGTAAGAATATAAAAACAATATAATATTCTTTAATTATGAAAGATTTAAAAATTCGTGTATTAAATTATTTACTCTTAATTCTAGTGTCAACTAGTATTATTAGCTGCAGTGAAGACGGGGCTGATGGGATTAATGGTGCTGACGGGGTTAACGGTATCGATTTCACAGATATGGGAACTATGTTTGAAAACAAATCAAATTTAAAACCTTTAGTAACGATGCATTCAGGGTTTAGCGATGTAAAAGCGTACTCTTTAATAAGTTCTTCAGATATATTATCTAATGGTTTCCAATTATTAGGAGCACAAGATGGTGCGGGTTTATTGAAAGACCCAAAAGGTGACGGGTATATCTATTTATCAAATGCAGAAGATGATTATTCAGTTTCTCGTATATTTTTTGATAAAAACATGAATCCAGTAAAGGGAGATTGGTTACTAAATGGATTAGTTGGAGATAGAGCTCGTCAATGTTCTGCTACGATGTGGGAAGCTGCTATTCACGGAGGATCAAAGGATATTTTCTTATCTGCCTCAGAAGATATATCTTATCATGTAAAGGCAATTGACCCATACATAGAAACTCCAACTCCAACAGCAGATTTTGGATTAAAGGCTTTAGGTGAATTTTCATGGGAAAATGCAGTACCATTACCAAAAGGGACATATGCTGGTAAAACAGTTATTATTGGTGGTGATGATGATTTTATTGGTTCAGAAGGACAAGTAATTTTATATTATTCTGAAAACGGGGATGCAGATTTAGAAAACGGAAAAATATTTGTATTAAGATTTAAGCAATATTCTAATGCAGGTATAACCTCGTCCGTAACACCGATGCTAATTTACAATGAAGGGCAGTTAGGTTTTCAAAAAACATATGATGTTGAGTTTGTTGAAATTAAAAATGGTAAAGATTTGACTAAAAATGAGATGGAAATTGCCTGTATAGGCGTTCAAGCTTCACAATTTATGAGAGTGGAAGATGTTGATTATCAAAAAGGTTCTGATGCCAACGGTAGAAATGTATTTTTTGCTGTAACAGGTAGAGGACCAGATACAGGAAGTTACAATGATTGGGGAACAGTTTACAAATTAGAATTAGACCCTACTACGCCTACACAAGGGAAATTAACTCAAATTATTAGTGGCAATACAGATACTAATAATAAAGACGGAAATGTAGCATCATTACAAAGCCCTGATAATATTTGCGTAACTGAAAATTTCATATACTTTCAAGAAGATCCTAATTCATTTAGTAGAAATCACGCAGCATATATTTATCAGAGTAACCTTTCTGGAAATAATACTAAAGTTGTTTTAGAATTGGTTATTGAACAAAACTTAGCAGAAAATGGTTTCACTGGACGAAGTGGTGAATTTGGTGCGTTAACGGATGTTTCTGATAAACTGGGGCAACCGGGTACATTTATGTTGAACTTACAACCGCACTACTGGAAAAGGAATGATTTTGTAAAAGGCGAGTCATTTCCTCACAACGAGGGAGGCCAAATAATTTTAATAAAAGGGTTGCCGAGATAAATTTATTATTAAATCAAATATAGAAGCCTCTATTTTTTATGGAGGCTTTTTCCCTTTTAAAATAAACGATAATGAGTAGAAGTTATAGATTTAAGTATTTAGTGATTTGTATATCGGTTTTTGTAGTTTCATGTAAAGACAAAACTAATAATGGAATAACAGCAGCTAACGTAAATTTTGATATTGTTCAAGATTTTTACAGTAAAAGTATAAATGAATCACTTCTGTTAATTGATTCATTAGCAATGTATCCTAGCGAAAGTAGTGAAGCGAAAGATATTTTTAAAAGGTTAAGAATAGCGTTTAAAAAGGCTGAACCTTATGCGTCTTATTTAAGCCCAGAAGTGGGTCATAAAGCTAACGGCCCTGCATTGCCGAGTTTTACGGATGATACTCAAAGGGTTTTAGCACCGATAGGTCTTCAACAAATAGAACAAACAATTTATGAGGGAGAAGTTTCAAAGGCAGTTTATCAAGAGGAAATTAGGTTAACAAAGGGCCTTTTATACGTGTTGCAAAGGAATGTGGAGCAACGAGAGATCGATGCCCAAAGATTTTTTATTTCCACACATCAGCAATTATTAAGAATTATTAGTTTAGGCATTTCAGGTTTTGACACTCCGGTTAGTCATCTAGGAATTAATGAAACAATTATTTCTCTTGAGAGTTTACAGTTTGTGTATGAAAACAGTGTTCAGCAGATTGTCATTTCTAGAGATAAAAAATTGAATGAAGAGCTTTTAGATAATATTTCTAAAGCTATTGCTTTCATAAAAATAAATAATGATTTTGAAACTTTTGATAGATACACATTTATTAGAAACAATATGAATCCAATTACTAAAAATTGGGTCGAAATAAGAAAAGTGAGTGATATATGGAAACCTGTTGCTTCGACACCATTCAACTTTGAAGCCCCTACTTTTTTTGAGGATAATTCATTTAATACAGACTATTTTACACCCCCAGCTAATAGAAAACCGTCAGATAAACAAATAGCTTTAGGAAAAAAATTATTCTTTGATAAAAAATTATCCTTAAACAATTCTGTTTCTTGCGCATCATGTCATAATCCAGATAAAGCCTACGCAGACGGGTTGAAGACGAGTATTGATAACAGAGGAAACAAAGCACTTAGAAATGCACCAACACTTATAAATGCAGTGTTTCAAAAAAGTTTCTTTCTTGACGGAAGATCACAAACATTAACCGAACAAATTAGTGAGGTTTTCATGAACAAGGACGAGTTTAATACGGAGATTCATCAGTTTTCTGATAAAATTTTAACAGATACAACATATACTAAAATGTTCATAGATGTATTTGGTCATGTTCCAAGTAAAAACACGGAAGTCATTAGAGCTATTTCATCCTATATTTCGACCTTGAAAGGAATGAATTCGAGATTTGATAAAAATATTAGAGGTGAGGAAGACAATTTTACTACATCTGAGAAAAATGGAGTCAATTTATTTATGGGAAAAGCTTTGTGTGCAACCTGTCATTTTATGCCTTTAACTAATGGAACTGTTCCTCCTTTTTATAGCGAATCAGAAAGAGAAGTAATCGGAGTACCAAAAACGAATAAAAATAAAGAGCTAGATACTGATTTAGGCTTTTATTGGAAGTACAATCAGCCCCTTCATAAGGGAATGTTTAAAACTCCAACCATTCGTAATATTGAGAAAACAGCTCCTTATATGCACAATGGGGTTTACAACAGCTTGGAAGAAGTAATGGATTTTTACAATAAAGGAGGAGGAGCTGGCTTAGGTTTTGATCTGCCATACCAAACATTACCTTTTGATGAATTAAATTTATCAAAAGAAGAAGTAGGAGATCTTATTGCTTTTATGAAAACGTTAACCGATAATTATTAAATAATAAAGACTATCTAAATTTCAGTAGAATTCAGACAGTCTTTTATTTGTTGTTTGGTGCTATATTTTTAAAAAAAAATCAAAGACAGCGTGTTTTACTTTTTTTTCTTCGACATTTTCATATTGATAACTTCTACAAACAGGGAGAACGAAATGGCAAAATACAGGTAGCCTTTCGGAACTGCTGTTACATGACTGCCAAGAATAAGCGCATTAGATAAGTGAGCACTTTCAGTAAGCAGCATCATTCCAATTAAAATTAAGAAGGAAAGTCCTAAAATCTGAATAGAGGGGTGTTTATTTACAAAACTCCCCACGGGAACCGCAAACTGCATCATTACCAAAACCGAAATCACAACAGCCGTAATCATAATATATAAGGCACCTTCAACACCATTAGTCATACCTACGGCAGTAAGAATACTGTCAAAAGAGAAAACCAAGTCAATCATAATGATTTGTAATAATACACTCTGAAAAGACTTTGTCGCTGCCTTACCAATTTCTTTTTCTTCATGTCCTTTGTCATCTACCTTTTCGCGAATTTCACTAGTGCTTTTATAAATAAGGAATAGACCTCCCAAGAATAGAATGATACTTTGTCCCGTTATTCCGGCAGAGAACCAACTTAGGTCTATGCTGAACCAGGGTTCCTTCATTTGTATTAATAAGTTAATTCCAAACAATAGTGCAATTCTCATGAACATGGCTAAAAACATACCTATTTTAGTCGCTTTTTTACGGCTTTCTATTGGCAGTTTACCCGTTGCAATCGAAATGAAAATAATATTGTCAATCCCCAGAACAATTTCTAGAAAGGTTAGTGTTAGCAGGGCAATCCAGGCATCAGGATTTAAAAATACTTCCATTGTTCTTAGTTGTTAATTTGTTATGAGCGCGAACGTAACAATCATTAATAGGCTTTACTCTCCAAGTTTGGTCACGACTCCTTTTTGCTTTTGGTCATTGCCTACCATTCCAAATTCAAAGGTATAAGTGTTTCTTGATGTTGATAAAATTTTCATCCCTATTGCTTTTTCTTCCGCCATGTTTTTGGGGTGTAATTTTCTCAAAATGTACTCGCAATCGTTTACCCATCTTATTGACGCTGTATCTGTTTTACCCTCGAAAGTTTCGATTTCGATGCTGTCATTTCGTTCAAACAGCGTTATTTTTTTTTCGCCATCGACCTCGTATTCAAAACTGAATTTACCTGTTTTGAAATCTTTGCAGTTTCGTTCGACATTGTAGCAAGAAACAACTAATAGTAGTAGTGGTAAGAAGAGTATGCTTTTTATATTCATATTGTTTTTTATTGAATTTTAATATCATATTTATCCAAAAGTCCCGATATGCCTTGAGTAGAAAAACGGGCTTTTTTCATTGGGTTAAACTCGGGATCGATTTTATAATTGTAAGCGGTCAGGAAATTGACTTCCTTTAATTGGCTGTCATTGAAAATGGCATTATCTAAATTGCAGTTATCAAAAACGGACTGAGTAAGGTTGGCTCCTATGAAACTAACCTCTTTCATCGAACAGTTATTGAATTTTGTTTTAGGCATTTTCTTGTTGGCAAAGGAAGCGTAATCCAGAACGCAATCTTGAAAATTAACTCCAAACAAGAAATCCGTACAACTTTGAAATTCAATCCCTAATAATTTGCAATTGCTAAAGTTGACAGTTTTTAAACTTGTACCACGCAATTGTGTCATCGAAAGATTACAGTCAATGAATTCGCAATCCATAAAAGTATTACCTGAGAAGTCACTATTAGAGAAGTCACAGTTTTTAAACGTGCAATCCTCAAATTCTCTATTGTTAACTTTCTTGTTGATGAAAGCGACTTTTTCAAAAGTCTTTTGAATATGAATAAGATCTTCCATTAGTCGTCAAATAAGCTTTTGATAATTGTTTTCAATCCCTTATACATTAAATACATAGCACCAAAGCAAGCGATGATTCCGATTGCCAGAACAAGGTAATGCCATAGGTTTTGTTTATTAATAAATGCATTATAAATCAATGACGGACCAATAAAGAACAAGGGTAAAGCGCCCGCTAAATATTTTATTCCTTTTGATAAGACCTCTTTATTTGTCGCCATTTTTTATCTTTTTTTTAACCGCAAAGTTCGCAAAGTTTTTTCGCAAAGCTCACAAAGTATAAATTGTTTTTTTGTGGATTGAAATACTGGAAAAACATTCAATATTGATTATAATCCACACTTGTCATTCTTGGTTATTGAGTACTAAATACTATTTACTATTAAATGAGTCAACTGCTTTTCTGACGCTTCCATGTGTGCTTAGTAATGCAGTCGCTTCTTCATAAGTCGCGGGAATTTCTTCCATGATCATTTTTACTCCTCGGTCAACCAGTTTACTGTTGCTCAATTGCATGTCGACCATTTTATTCCCTTTTACTTTACCCAATTGAATCATGGTGGCTGTTGAAATCATGTTGAGCACCATTTTCTGGGCTGTTCCGGCTTTCATTCTAGAGCTTCCAGTAACAAATTCGGGGCCTACGACCACGTCGATTGGGAATTTTGCAGTTAGGGAAAGTGGACTTCCTGTGTTGCAAGAAATACTTCCCGTGATAATATTGTTTTCATTGCAAGTTTGCAATCCGCCGATGACATAGGGTGTTGTTCCTGAGGCTGCAATTCCTATAACAACGTCATTTTCGTTTATATTGTACTCTATTAAATCTTTCCAGGCTTGGGTTGCATTGTCTTCTGCATTTTCCACCGCTCTGCGAATTGCGTAGTCACCGCCAGCAATAATACCCACAACCATGTCAAAGGGAACTCCAAAAGTAGGAGGGCACTCTGAGGCATCTACAACTCCTAATCTTCCTGAAGTTCCTGCACCTATGTAAAAAAGTCTACCTCCTAGTTTAATTTTAGTAACAATTTGAATTACTAAATTTTCAATTTGGGGCAATGCTTTTTCAACTGCAAAAGGCACTGTTTTGTCTTCCTGACTGATATTTGCCAATAATTGAGCAACTGACATTTTTTCTAAATGTTCGTATTCGGAGGATTGTTCCGTGGTTTTGATGAAACTCATATTTATAGTGGTTCAAAGATTCGAAGTTACAAAGTTTTACATGAAGTAACAATTCATGAGTTAGACCTCATTATGTTGCGTGAGGGATAGAAGCGTAAATCCTTTTTATTATTTTAAATAAAAAGATTGCAGCGTATAGCCCAACAAGGCTTTAACGTTAGTGGAAGTCTAGTCACGCTCAAAATTACAGAAAAAAAGCTAAAAGAATTCCTGAAATAATCATGGAAACTTTGGCAATATTAAATTTATGTCCTTCACTACTTTCAAAAATAATAGTTGATGAAATATGGAATAATATTCCAATAACAACCGCTGTTATTTGTGTAGTATATTGATTTAGAACGGGAAAATAATCGGATACGAATGTTCCTAAGGGAGTCATAATTGCAAAGGTGATCATGAAAGCAAAAATTGCTTTTTTGTTCAGATGTGAATTAATGAAGAAAGTAGTTAGGATAATAGCAATAGGCAAATGATGAATGGCTATTCCAATGGCTAAATTATCGTGATGATGCCCTACAGGGAAACCTTCTAAGAATGCGTGAATGCATAGACTTATGAATAATAACCATGGTATATGACTCATGTTTGGATGACCGTGTACGTGACCATGTTCTGCTCCTTTGGAGAAAAATTCCAATATAATTTGAAATAAAATCCCCATCATAATAAAGATACCAATGTTACTGTCTTTACTTTCGTAAACATCTGGAAGCAGGTGCATCACGGTCAAAGAAAGTAAAAAAGAACCACTGAAAGCTAACAATAGCTTAAGGTTGGTTTTGTTTTGTGGTTTTAAAACCAATGCGACAATATATCCTAATAATACGGAAAGTAATGGTAAAAGATAGTTCATTTTTTTGCTTAACCGTTTATTTGTTTAATTGGTAATCTGTTTAATGGTTTGTTTTTTTATATTAATCGAATACTCGATTAACATATTAACCCATCTGCTATTTAAAAATCATAATTAATCTTTCGCTTTCCGTTTTGTGGAATTTCTTCAACTTATAATCTCCAAAAATATCCAAAAGGTAAATTCCGGCTTCTTCCATTAAGGTTTCAAAATCGTTCAGTGTTAGTGCTTTTACTCTTTCAGTAAAATGAAAACTTTGTCCTTTATCTTCAAAGTCAATTTCTTTATAGATATATCCGTCTTTCAGATATCGTTTGATGTGAAAATTGATATCGTCTACCGTTTTTGTTTCTTCAGGAACCAATGTGTTTAGGACTTGGGTGACATTCATAAAATCAATAACGGCAAAACCATATTCGGATAAACTTTCTTTAATTGATTTTAATGTTTTAAGATTGTCTTCGTCATTTTCGAAATAACCAAAACTGGTAAATAAATTAAAAATGGCATCGTATTTTTCTTCAAAAGGATCACGCATGTCGTGCACTTTAAAATGCAAAGTTTTATTTGCATTTTTATTTGCTATGGCAATACTGTTTTCTGACAAATCAGCACCCAATACATCGAATCCTAATTGATTAAGGTAGATGGAGTGACGTCCTTTTCCGCAGGCCAAATCGAGTACTTTTGCTTTCTCTGGGAGGTTGAGGTAATGGGTTATATTATCCATGAATACTTGCGCTTCCCTGTAGTTACGGCCTTTATAAAGTATATGGTAGTAATCCGTATCGAACCATGAACTGAACCAAGTTTGAGTTGGTTGATCCTGGTTTTTTATCGTTGGTTTTTGTTCTTCAGACATTTATTCTTTTTCAATTTATTCTATCCGGCAAATTTAGTGTATTTTTGCTGAAATATAAAGAATACGAGTATATACAAGGATATTCTCGTAACAAATACTAAAATTTTTATTACAGGCAGGGTTTTATTTAAAAGAATGCTTGTTTTAATTGACACAAAAAGATGGAAAATAATTTTAAGATGGTTGCCAAAACCTTTTTTGGTTTTGAAGAAATATTAGCGAAGGAATTACTTATGTTGGGCGCACAAGACGTTGAACAAGGTGTAAGAATGGTAAGCTTTAAAGGAGACAAAGGATTTATGTATAAAGCTAATTTGGCTCTACGTACGGCTTTAAAAATATTGAAACCCATTTATTTTTTTAAGGCAAATAACGAACAAGCTTTATACAAAGGAATATCCAGTGTAAACTGGTCAAGATACATTAATGCCAATCAAACTTTTGTGATTGACGCAACGGTTCACTCGGATAATTTTAATCATTCTGAATTCGTTTCACAGAAATGTAAGGATGCCATTGTGGATCAATTTAGAGAAAGAACAGGGCAACGTCCAAGTATTGATAAGGTACATCCTGATTTGAGAATCAATATTCATATTGACAGAGACCAGGTTTCTGTTGCATTAGACACCTCAGGGAACTCATTGCACCAACGTGGATATAGAACAGCGACGAATATTGCACCAATAAACGAAGTCTTGGCGGCGGGAGTTTTGTTGCTTTCAGGGTGGGACGGACAGGGCGATTTTCTAGACCCTATGTGTGGTTCTGGGACTTTTCTTGCTGAAGCGGCTATGATTGCCTGTAACATTCCGGCGAATATTAACCGTAAAGAATTTGCTTTCGAAAAATGGCATGATTGGGATAATGAGCTGTTTGACAATATCACAGACAGTTTACTTAAAAAAGTACGTGAATTTCATTACACCATAAAAGGTTTTGACAAAGCACCATCTGCGGTCAGCAAAGCCAAAGACAATATCAAGAATGCTAACCTTGAAGAATACATCAGCATCGAAGAACAAAACTTCTTTGAAACTGAAAAAACTACAGAGGGAAAGTTGCACATGGTTTTCAATCCTCCTTACGATGAGCGATTAGATATTCACATGGAAGAGTTCTATAAAAACATTGGTGATACCCTAAAGAAAAATTATCCTGGAACAAACGCCTGGTTTATCACTGGTAATTTGGAAGCCTTGAAATTTGTTGGATTGAAACCTTCAAGAAAAATCAAACTTTTTAATGCAAGTATTGAAGCCCGTTTAGTGAAATACGAAATGTATGAAGGAAGTAAGAGAACTAAGTTTCAAGTTTCAGAAAACACTGATGTGATAGCGGATAAAACTGTTCAAAGTTCTGATAAAAGTGTGGAATAAGAGATATTCATTTTTTTTCTTTCGACCTTTGACTTTAAAACTTTAAAATTTAATACAATGACAAAATTACAGATAAGAGCTTTTCTATATCAATTAGGATGTTTTGCGATATTATTTATCTCAGCGCGCTATTTAGTCGAACATTATACTGAGTTAACCGGATATTGGATTCCTGTGACTGCCTTTTTTGTAGGGACAATAACATCACCAAAATTCCAAGCGATAAAAACCAAAGATGGCGAGAAGTTGTTTATGAAATGGGTTTTTATGAAAGGAGTGAAGGAGATAGGCTAATTTGTTTAATACATTATAAAATAAAAGGAGCTAATTATAAATCATTTATAATTAGTTCCTTTTTCTGTAGCATAAAAAATCTATCTATTTGGCTGTGGTGTTTTAGGAACTACAACAGCTGTTACTTTCTTTTTATATAGCGGAATAAAATAAGAAACTGTATAATTAAATCCTACTCCAAAATCACCATCATAGGTTCTGTTGAAACCTGGAATGTATAAATTATCAAAATTCCCTGGTTTTTTATTGGAGACTAATCTGTTCAGACGTAGGCTGAAACCCACGAATACGTTGTCAAAGACTTTTGCTTTGATACCTGCCACCACTTCAATCCAGCTCGCTGTTAGTCCATTGAATTTTTCTCCAGATGCAATTGCTGGTACTTCTCCAAAATACGGATTTGCATTGTAAATTCTGTAACTGTTGAGTTCCTGGTTGAAGCTGCTGAAACCATATCGCAAACCAATGGAGATAATGTTCTCCATGTCTAACCAGTTTTCATAGGCATTGTAGTCAAAACCTGCTTTTAGGTAGGAGCCTTTAGTGGTAAAATTTAATCGGCTGTCATCAGTAGTTTTATTCTCATTGCCTAATTCGGCAGCCAAAAAATATTTTTTAGTCAATCTGTAGTCTCCCACAAACTCGATTCCTTTATAATTTTTATCATATAAAGCTCGAGTTAGCTTATATAAATCAACCCCTATACGCAATCCGTAGCGATTTGTTTTTGCGTGAGAAATAGTGTCATTTATTATTTGTTTAGGCAGTTGTTCGATATTTTGAAAGGAGTTTTCTTGAATAATAGCGTCCTCCGTTTTGTTACTTTCGGAAGTGCTTTTTTCAGGAGTCGTTTCTTGTGCGTCAACTAAAAACAAGGAAAAAATGAGGCAAATACTAAAAAAATATTTCAAGGTGTGTTTCATTTTCGTTATCAATAGTACTATTCTTTACCGCCATATACTGAATCCACTTTTCATCAGCCGCTGCTGAATCAGTATGAACATATGGGGTTATGGGGTCTAAAGTGTATTCTGTTTTGAAACCACAGGCTCTAGACACAAAAACAGTAGCCCTAGAGTAATTAAATTGCAAATTGTCCTCGTTTACTATGGCTGTATTTGAATTGCCAAAGTTTAAAATAAAGCTAAAAATGGTCACATCAGCGTCCGTTCTCAAAGGAATCGAGACGGTACTTCCGTTAATAAGTTTACTTCCATTAAAAGAAACTCCTTCGGCCATTCCTTCTCCTGTAATTTTTAAATTCGTCACGTTTTTCAAAACAGATGAATTGTTTATGTCATAAAACGAAATGACTAATCGGGGAGTAGTGATGGTGTTGGCATCGCAAATATCATCTTTTTCACAACTGGAAAAGCTGAGTGCAATGGCAAATACTAAAAGGATTATTTTTTTCATAAAAATTATATTGAATGAAGATTGCAAATTAATAATTGTTGATTTTAGATTTTAAAAAAATCAGCAATCAAAAATCACACTTCTTAAATCAGAAATCTTATCTCTTTTCAAGAAGCACTACATTCTCCACATGATGCGTTTGTGGAAACATATCAACAGGACGTACGCGAGTTACTTTATACTTTTCATCCATTAACGCTAAATCGCGTGCTTGCGTGGCCGAGTTACAACTTACATAAACCACTTTTTCAGGAGCAATTTTCATGATTTGTTCAATCACATCTTTATGCATTCCGTCTCTTGGTGGATCAGTGATAATCACATCAGGATGTCCGTGCTGTGCTATGAAACTGTCGTTAAATACCACTTTCATATCTCCCACATAGAACTCGCAATTTGTAATTTCATTGCGTTCCGCATTCAGTTTTGCATCTTTGATGGCTTCAGGAACACTTTCCACACCAATTACTTTTTTTGCTTTTTTAGAAATGAATTGGGCGATAGTACCTGTTCCGGTATATAGGTCATATACAATTTCATTACCAGTCAATCCGGCGAAATCACGTGTTATTTTATATAGTTCGTAGGCTTGGTCTGAATTGGTTTGGTAGAAAGATTTGGCATTAATACTGAACTTCAAACCTTCCATTTCTTCTAGTATATAATCGCGTCCTTTGTAAAGTTTAATATCCGTATCGTATAAAGTATCGTTCGCCTTACTATTCACTACATATTGCAATGAAGTAATATTGGGGAATTTCTCGTATAAGTGATCTAAAATCAATTCTCTGTTGGCTTTGTCATTTTCAAAAAACTGAATTAAGACCATGATCTCGCCAGTTGAAGATGTGCGCAACATCAGCGTTCTCAATAAACCGGAATGTTCTCTTGGGTTAAAGAAAGTAAGTCCGTTTGTATTTGCGAAATCCTTCACTTCGTTTCTAATCGCATTTGAAGGGTCTTCTTGTAAGTGACATTTGTTGATGTCCAGAATTTTGTCCCACATTTTCGGTATGTGAAAACCAAGTGCATTTCTGTTGCCTAGGTCTTCGGTACTTCCTATCTCAGCTTCGGTTAACCATCGGCTGTTCGAGAACGAAAATTCCATTTTGTTTCTATAAAAAAACTGCTTTTCAGAACCTAAAATTGATTCAAATTCAGGAAGTTCCACCTTTCCGATGCGCTGTAAATGATTGAAAACTTCGTTTTGCTTGTAATACAACTGCTGACTGTATTTCATGTTTTGCCATTTACAACCTCCACAAACACCAAAGTGCTCACAAATAGGTTCTGTACGGTGTTCTGAATATTCGTGAAAAAGAACGGCTTTCCCTTCGTAATAGGA
>JBLIKQ010000071.1:0-12684 GCA_047635475.1 Porticoccaceae bacterium | reverse complement strand
CAAGGTGTTAACGCGATGATTCGTAGAGGTCCACTAGGTATTGTTTTGTGTCTAGGGCCATATAACTATCCATTAAACGAAACTTTTTCATTATTGATTCCGGCGTTGATAATGGGGAATCCTGTGATTTTTAAACCAGCTAAACATGGAGTTCTATTAATTTCTCCTCTGCTAGAGGCATTTAGAAGTAGTTTCCCAGCTGGAGCTATTAACATTGTTTATGGAAGAGGGCGCGAAGTTGCGTCACCTATTATGAAGTCTGGAAAGGTAGATATTTTAGCTTTAATAGGGAATAGTACCTCTGCAATTGCTTTGCAAGACCAACACCCGAACAAAAATAGATTACGCCTAGTATTAGGCTTAGAGGCAAAAAACCCTGCGATAGTTCTTGCTGATGCTGATTTAGATTTAGCTATCCAAGAATGTATAGCGGGATCGTTATCATTTAATGGACAACGTTGTACCGCTTTGAAGGTATTGTATGTACATGAATCAATTGCAGATGAATTTAACAAGCGTTTTGCCGCTAAAGTGGATGCGTTAACTTTTGGGAATCCATGGGATAAATCAGTATTTCTAACTCCATTGCCAGAAAAGGAAAAACCAGCCTATGTACAAGAATTGATTGATGACGCCGTAAGTAAGGGAGCTAAAGTAATCAATGAAAAGGGTGGGCAACATTCTGACAACTATATTTTTCCAGCTGTTTTGTTTCCAATAAACAAAGAAATGCGTTTGTATCATGAAGAGCAATTTGGACCAGTGGTGCCGATTATTTCTTTCAAAGATATTCAAGAACCATTGAACGATATGGCCGATTCTAATTATGGACAACAAGTAAGTTTATTTGGAAAAGATATTAATACAATCGCTCCGCTTATTGATACCTTAGTAAATCTTGTTTGTAGAGTAAATTTGAATAGCTCTTGCCAGAGAGGGCCCGATGTATTTCCGTTTACTGGAAGAAAAGATTCGGCAGTGGGAACTTTAAGTATTCACGACGCATTGCGTTCGTTTTCTATCAGAACCTTTGTTGCCTCTAAAGACAACGACTACAATAACGAAATTTTACAAGCTTTATTAAATAGTAAAACATCCAATTTCATTAATACTGATTATATTTTGTAAGTAAGAAATCGCATAAAAAAAGCCGTTTTGTAGACACGAAACGGCTTTTTTTATGCGATTTAATAAGCTACAAAGCGAGTTTCTAACGATTAATAGACCAAGCGAATTTAGCTAAATGAAAAGATAGAGTTCTAGTTTTTGGCAGTACTCAGGTCAAAGCGATAGATTGCTTCCATCTTAAAGAAAAGATTGCTTGAACTGTTTTCTAATAATCTAGTGCGGTTATTCCCGAATCGTAAAATAAGAATTTGTAAATCAAGCTTTTGATCTATTGGATATATATTAAATTGGTTTAAATAATATCCCGTTTTTAGACGTAAAAGTATTTTGTTGCTTATGAAACTTCGTTGCACATAAGAAGAAAAGTCGATTGACCTATTTTCGGCATAAGTGGAACGAAGGTCATCTGTGGTCAGTTTATAACTATTTCCATGACCTTGAAAATCAAAACCTATTTTAGTCTTATCAGTTAAACTATAATTTAAATCACCATTATCTGGTAAGAGTAAAGTCGTTTCAAAGCGTGCGTTGGGACTGTGATAATAGAGACCAATAACGGGAGTCATAGTTAAACCAAAAGCCTCACTGCTTGCGTAAAGACCAAAACTATAACCGAAATCTTTGTTTCTTTTGTACTTTAATAAAGCTAGTCCGCCCAAGTAAAAATCCTCTGTGCTAAGATGTTTATAATCTGATGCTACTTTTGGAAGTAAAAGGTATATGCCGCTCCAATGTTCAGACTGGCTTACTCTTAGACCAGCCCTAATAGTAGTCGAATATAAACTGTTATTATCTGAATCAGGAAATAACTGTAAATTGTAGCTACTAAAATTCACTCCAGTGACAATAGTGTATTTTTCATCTAAAACAACCGGTAAAGTGAGATTCGTTTGAAATGTGGATATAGAAGTATTGATTGATGAATTTTCAAAAGTAGTTTTTTGCGATTTGCAATAATTTACAGAAAATAGATCTATATATTCTTGAGCATTACATAAAAGAGGTATTAATAAAAATAATAATTGTATTATTTTTTTTTTCATTTTAGATATTATTTAATTATCCTAAATATTAATGTCAGTCGTCATATTAGTCCGCGAATGTAATCATATTGTTGTTCATAAAATTAGAAAGCATAAAATTGGATCTGGATCTGGGATATTTTTATTTTTTTTAGAACTATCAGATAAGGACTTAGTTGATTGATTATCAGTATATTTATGTATTAAGTTTATTTTAAATTATATTAGTGTTAAAAAAGTAAGAAAAATTATAGTTCTAGTTTTAATAGGAGTTTTTGCTATTGCTTTTTTGTCCTGTAAATTCAATAAAACGGATTAAGTAGATATCTCAGTAGAAATACCAATGGATACAGCCAACCGCTGTTCTTTGTTTTGAAGCAAATAAAGTAATAGAAATTAAGCTTAAGATGACTGATTATGATAAATGGAGAAAGGAATATTATATATATGATTCGCTAAGCCAAGCGCCTAAGCTATTTTTAGTATTATAGATACTATGGTCACAACTCTATTTAATTCCTTTAGGTCTAATTCCTTTTAGCTCTGCTTCGGTTTTTAACCACAGATTACTAAGGGTTTCAGCGGATTTTTTACCTGTGTAAATTTGTATTTAACTTTAATAATATATTGCTGAATCTGCCCTGAGCTAGTTTATTAAAGGTAAAATTTAGGATATAGGATTTTAGATAGATTATTCTTTTTTATTACCATAAGTCCTTTATATTAATTTAATTGCGTAATTTAGAGTTGTTACAATTGTAACGAATAATGGAATCGAAGTGTACTAATTTTGGATATCTTTAAAATTATTGAATTATCAAAAAGAAACTAAAAATAGCAAAACAAGGCATATACGACAGGCTGGATCGGGAACCTTACTATAGCCATCCTAGATTGAAGTTCATTCCCAATATTATTGTCAATCTGATTATTTTTACCATTTCATTTGCAGTTGTAGCAGGCTTACTGTTCCTGTTACTTAATTATCTGACGAATAAATTTTACCATTTAAACTAAAATTGTTTCTTTTCGATGATTATTTCTGGTGCAATAGATTAAGTTATGCTCTAGAAGTAATGGTTGATCCAGACGAAGCAATTACTATAAAAATAACGGCTAATATTTCATTAAACGAAAGGAACTCTTGAAGAAATATAAGTGCGCAAATAGATGCTGCTGCTGGTTCTAAACTCATCAGAATACTAAATGTTCGCGATGGAAGTTGGCTAAGCGCTTTCATTTCCAATGAAAAAGGGATCGCACTTGACAAAAGAGCAAGAGCAATGCCAAGGGAAAAAAGAGTAGGAGTGAGATTATTGAGGCCTTTTCCTAAAACACCGAAAGGAATAATTAATATCGAAGCAAAGATCATTCCCGTTGCGACGGCATCTCCAGCTCTCATTATTTTTGATATTTTTCCTCCCAACAGGATATAGGCAGCCCAAAAACCACCAGCCAAAAGCGCAAGTAACATACCTAAAATATCTATTCCACTATTTGAACTTGGCGCGATCAAAATAATCCCTGCGGCCGCAAGAAGTATCCATAAAAAATCTATGGGACGTTTTGATCCCCAAATAGCTACCAATAAAGGTCCTACAAACTCGAGTGTAACGGCTAGTCCAAGAGGAATTCTTTCTATTGCAAGATAAAAAATTAAATTCATCGCACCCAAAGACAAGCCATAGGGAATGACAAATTTCCATTGGTTAGCCGTAATTTTAAATAAGTTGGGTTTATAGACTGCCAAAAGAATGATAGCCGATATGCCAATTCTCAATGAGGCGGTTCCGGCTGCGCCAATTGCTGGGAATAGCCCTTTTGCGATAGCCGCTCCTGATTGTACGCTAATTATCGCAAAGATGACGGCAGGTACTGGAGGAATATTGAGTAGTTTCTTTTGCACTTGGTTAGTGAGGTATTGGTTGGTAAAACTACAAAAATTAGCATTCACACTAAATAATACTTTCATCAATTGGAAAACAATAAGCAAGAAGGTTCTGAGAACAATTATCAGTGTAAGTCAGTAGTATTTTTTACTAGTTTGAAGCTGTATCTAAAGGTCTAAAACGAAATTAATCCTTCTTACTATTTTTGATTACTTTTGAAATAAAAAAAATGGGGTTCAAACATCTATTTAAAGCAAAATTAAATTGGTTTGCAAAGGGAAAAGAGGCCGCTTCAGGCTCTGAAGTTGATAGTAAAAGTCACACTATTGTTATTAAAGATAAAGCTATTTTAAGCGTTTCGGCGGCCAAAGCTTTTAAGGGTAACCCAACTTTGTATAACCCTGAAGATCTTTTACTCAGTAGCATTGTTTCCTGTCATATGATGTCTTATATATATGTTTGTAGTCAAAACGGAATAGAAGTGGTTTCCTATACTGATGAAGCTGAGGCAACGCTTGAAGTTTCTCGCGATGGTAGCGGACGTTTTACAGAAGTGAGGCTTTATCCTAAAGTTGTAATTAAGCAAATAGACAAAATTGCTGATGCATTAAGTTTGCACCATAAAGCAAACGAGCTTTGCTTTATTGCGAATTCATGTAACTTTCCAATTGTACACGAGCCAAGTTGTAAAGTGGTGTGAAAGTATAAAAAAAGTCTGTAATTAATTGAATTACAGACTTTTTGTGGAGTCGCCGAGAATCGAACTCGGGTCCAAACAAGCAACTAAAAGGCTTTCTACACGTTTATTTCCTGATTGAATTTTCGATAGTGAGCTAGGCCAGAAACAGCCACTCAATACTTATCTTCTTTATTTCGAAGTCCACCCGAAGCTTATGGAAATCTAGGTTTAAATTTACGATTCACCTTAATCGACCGCTATAAACCAAAGCTTTCGAGGTAAATCCTGCTTTCCTATCTGATAGGAACGAGGCTAATCTTACTATGATTCAGATTATGCAGCAAGAGCGTAGTTTCCTTCGCCGTGTATGTGTTTTGAAACCTTTTATTAACGAGAATTGTCCCAGTTCTCCACGTGCTTACTTTTCAATTCGACTTGCTGTCAAAACCAGTCGACCCCTTTATTATTATTTAAAGGTTTAATTTGAGTGTGCAAAGGTATTCCTTTTTAGCAGAAATAACCTCATTTACATTAGTTATATTTAAGCAAAAGTCATTCCTCATTTTCGTCGTCATCCAAATGGAAGGGATAATCTCCAAACAAAGCTGCTAAATTTTTCACTTTGTAAGTTCTACGGTCAAATCTATTAGACAGAGCTATTATGGTAACCTTCTCTTCTGGCAAAGTAATATAGGCTGAGGTGTTTCCATGCCACCAGCCATTATGGAAATAGAAATTCTTGCCAGAAGTCCAGTTTATCATTCTAATGCCAAGACCATAATTTTTTATGCCCCTTCGTTCATTGCTATAGCCTTTGTAGGCAAGCTTTAGCAAATTAGGATCAAGAAAATTGGGTGAGTTACGGCCATCATCAAACTTCAATAAATCTCTAGGTGTTGAATAGATGTTTTTATCCCCATATATCGCATCTAAATAATCCATATTAATTAGGGAAAAACTTGCTCTATAAGAGGGCGTCGCTGTCTTCTTGTCTTTCTCATAGTCGAAAACATAGGTATTTTTCATGCCCAATGGTTTGAAAATCATTTTTTCCATGGCATCCTTGTAAGTCATGCCAGTTATTTTTTCTATGACTAGTGCCAATACGGCATAATTAGTATTACAGTAACCAAAACGGGTATCGGTTTTGAATTCCAACGAAATTCCTTTAGTAGCCATAATGGTCAATATATCGTGATTAGATAAAACCTTATGTCTGTCCCAAACTCCTTTTTTTTCCGTAAAGTAGGCATAATTACGCATCCCAGTTCTGTGGTTCAATAATGTTTTTATAGTTACATCGGGGTAGGGGAATTCTTTTAAAATGGTATTTACTTTTTGTTCCAGATCCAATTTATCTGCGCTCACTAATTTTAGTATTGCAGTGGCTGTCATTACTTTACTCACTGATGCTATATGAAGTACAGTGGTACTTGTCATGGGTGATTTCGATTTATAGTTAGCGTAGCCATCATATTTTTCGAAAATAATTTGTCCGTTTTGCGCTACCAAAAATCCACCATTGGGACTTTTACGAGACCAGTTGTGATTGTAAAAATAGTCTATCGACTTTTTTTTGTCCTGAATGTACCGTTCCGTCAGTTTCGGAGCTGCTTTTATCACAAGGTCCTGGTCGTTGGTTTTCTTTTCGATAGAAGCAGTTTTGGTATTATTTTTTTGCTTACAAGACCCCAAAACCAATAACAGCAGGAGTATTTGTAGTATATTTGCTTTTTTTATGAAAGTCATTTTTGTTGTAGTAAGGCAGCAAATATATAGAATCAATTTCTGTAGTTATACTTTTTTTTTGACCTTAACAGTATTTTAGTAAAATGGTAAACTTAAAAATTTCTATCATCATAGGCATGAGCTTTTAAGGCGTAAGGGTCTAATTTTTTTATAAAATTTAATTTAATTCAGTTTGTATTGTTATATTTGTAACAATATGTCTATATATAGTGATAATAAACATAAAGTAGTAGCAGAGGTATGAAATTTGGAATTTTAAAAGAAAGAAAGAGTCCACCGGACAGAAGAGTAGTTTTTTCGCCTACTGCGTTAGTTCAATTACAGCAGCTTATTCCTGATGCTGTCGTAAAAGTTGAAAGTTCTGATATTCGAGTCTTCACAGATGAGCAATACAGCAATTTAGGAATTGAGGTTGCCAAAGACATCAGTGATTGTGCTGTTTTATTTGGCGTTAAAGAAGTTCCTGTGGAAAATTTAATGTCTAATAAGTCTTATTTCTTTTTTTCGCACACGATAAAAAAACAGCTGTATAATAGAATTCTATTACAATCTATTCTCGAAAAAAACATCAATCTGTACGATCACGAAACCATAGTCAATGCGGAAGGTCGTCGATTAATTGGATTTGGAAGATACGCAGGTATTGTGGGCGCGTATAATACGATACGTGCTTTTGGAACTAAATTTGAATTGTTCAGATTACCAAAGGCGGAAACCTTATCAGGACGTGAAGAATTGATCAAACACTTGAAGCGCATTGTTTTCCCTCCAATTAAAATTGTAATTACAGGAACGGGTAAAGTAGGTAATGGAATAAAAGAGATTCTAGATGCCATTAAAATCACTGAAGTTACGGTCGACAATTTCCTGAGCAAAAAATATGCACAAGCAGTTTACACCCAGATTGGTGTATTGGAATACAATAAAAGGACAGATGGTAGCATATTAGACTATAACGACTTTTATCTAAACCCCAGTGAATACCATTCTAATTTTGAACGATTTACAAAAGCAGCCGATATTCTTATAACGGGTCATTATCATGCCAATGAAGCGCCAGTGATTCTAAGTAAAGAAATGCTTAAATCAAAAGATTGTAAAATTAAAGTCGTTGGTGACATTTCATGTGATATTGATGGTCCTATTGGCTGTACACTAAGAGCCTCAACGATTGCAAACCCATTCTATGGTTATTCGCCATCTGATGATAAAGAGGTAGACGTATTTCACCCTGCTGCCGTTGTGGTTATGGCAGTTGATAATTTACCTTGTGAATTGCCTAAAGATGCCAGTGAAGGTTTTGGAACCATGTTCATGGAGCATGTTATTCCGGCATTTTTTAATGGGGATAAAGATGGCGTTCTAGCAAGAGCCCAAATGACTGAAAATGGTAAATTGACGCCTAAATTCAGTTATTTGCAAGACTACGTAGACGGAAAAGAGTAGCATTTGGTTCATAGCTGAGCCATAAAAAAGACGCAAAAAACCGAAGTTGAGGACCACAAATATAGTAGAATAGAAAAGAGCTTTGAATCACTTCAAAGCTCTTTTTTTATGGGGTTTTGCAAAAGGGATAGCAGCGTAAATCCTTTTTTATCTCGTTTTTAGGACGAGAATAAAAAGATTGGAGCAAATAGCCCGACCCGCTTTTTTTTGGCGGGATCTGCCCAAATAATATTGCTATTTTTTATCTACCACTGGCCTGTTTTCTCGATTGGCCAGTTCCCACGCCACAGTGAAGGCCAGTTGCGCCCTTTTGGCCAAAGCATCGTATTCTATTTTGTCAGGAGTATCACTTTTTTGATGGTAATCTGCATGAACCCCGTTAAAAAGGAACACGGAGGGAACTCCATTCTTTGCAAAATTATAATGATCTGAGCGCTCATAAAAATGATTAGGATCCATAGGATCGTTGTATTTGAAGTCTAGATTCAGCTGTGTATATTTATCATTTGCAGCTAAACAGATTTTATGTAAATCAGTCGATAAACGATCGGCACCAATTAAATAAACATAGTTGTTAGAGTCTGTATGGGCTTCATCACGACGGCCTATCATATCGATGTTAATATCCGTGATGGTATTTGCTAATGGGAATAGTGGGTTTTCAGAATAAAAACGGGAACCGTGCAAACCGTGCTCTTCGCCGGTAACGTGAAGGAAAAGGATAGATCTTTTGGGACCATGACCTTCTTTTTTGGCGAGTTCGAATGCTTCGGCAATTTCGAGTAAGGCCACAGTTCCGGAGCCATCATCATCAGCGCCATTATACACATCTCCGTCTTTTACACCTACATGGTCGTAATGTGCGGAAACAACAATTATTTCTGTTGGTTTTTCAGAACCTTCTATAAAAGCCCAGATGTTCTCTGAATCGGCTAAGCCTTCAGCACGATTGGCGTTTAGATAGGCCGCAGGAATGGGCTGGTAAAAGCTAGCAGCAGCTTTTGGAAAAGAAATATCATTTTTTTTATAGTGATCGATGAGGTAATTTCCTGCTCTTTTTTGTCCTTCAGAACCTGTCTCGCGACCTTCCATGTCATCCGATGCCACAATATAGAGATGTGTTTTTAACTCATCAGCGGTAATAGTATTCATGTATTTTGTGGCGTCAGTATTATTATCTTGGCTGACAGCTTCTTTTGTAGCGGAACAACTGAGGCAAACTACTAGTAGTATGCTTAACGAAATTATTTTTCTCATTGTGATTTAGTGAATATTTATAAAAGATTAAAAGTTAAAAAGCAAAAGTAATAAAATTATGATAATGAAGTTTATAAAAAAAAGGAAGATAGTTTTTACGAAGGAAATCAGTCTTGATTCGCTGTAAAAAGAATGATAGGCAAAAAAAAATAATAGAATTTACAGCCAAAGCTTACAAAATAAATCATTGCTTTTACGAAATTTAAAGTACTAGATTTTTCAAATAGCAAGAAGACTTTATCAGTATGGAACAGGATTAAAACAAGTAATAATAAAAACAAAAAACACTTGCGAAAAAGGTTTTTGCAACTGTTTAATTAAATATTTTTGTCTAATAATCTGTATCAGTTATTTAGGACGAGACACAAATATCCGAAATAAATACAAAATCATTATTTTGCATAACTAATTTACGTTTTTTTCAGGACCTGTTTAGCATCAAAACAAATTATTAATCAAAGACTTATGTTTCTTTTGAAGGCGCAACCCAACTCGATCATTGAATCTGTTTTAGCAATTCCTTGGATGATATCAATTTTTTCATAAAGGAGTTTTCTCATGTGTTCATGGTCCTTTGCTATCATTTTTATGTACAGTGTAAACGAACCCGTTATGAAATAGCATTCAGTTACTTCAGGAATTTTTTTTAATTCCTCGATGACCCTACTGGAGTCCTCGTCCTTATTTAAGGTAATTCCTGTAAATGCGCCCCAGTCATAACCAATTTTCTTTTCGTTGATAATGGGTTTTATTCCAGTGATGATTCCTTGCTCCATCAGCCTATTGATGCGCTGGTGGACCATGGTATTTGATATTTTTAAAGTATTGGCAATCGCTGAATAAGCCATACGTCCATCTTTTTCTAATTCTTTGATTATGTTGATGTCGAATTCATCTAATATCTCCATGAGGCTTATTTTAAATTTAAAATGCGTATTTTTATAAGTATAAAGGTAGCTATAATATTTCATAAAACAGCTCTTTGTAATACAAAATGACTTTTTTAGGATTAAAAATAGGTAAAATTGTACTTTTTATTAATTTTTTAAGTCAAAAATTATCTTATTAATTGCTAAATTAAAAAATATGTGTAGTTTTGTATTTAGCATTTTAAAAATAAAATAATATCATGGAACTAAAGCATCAAACACTCTCGTCAAAAGCAGAAACATTAATCGAAAAAGAAAATAAATATGGAGCCCATAATTATCATCCACTACCGGTTGTTCTTGAAAAAGGAGAAGGTGTTTTTGTATGGGATGTAGATGGTAAAAAATATTATGACTTCCTATCAGCTTATTCAGCTGTTAATCAAGGTCATTGTCATCCTAGAATAGTAGGAGCAATGATGAAACAAGCACAAACTTTGACATTGACTTCTCGTGCTTTTCATAATGACCAGTTGGGTGTTTTTGAAGAATATGTAACAAAATATTTTGGTTTTGACAAAGTATTGCCAATGAATACAGGAGCTGAAGCAGTTGAAACTGCCTTGAAACTATGTAGAAAATGGTCTTATGAAGTTAAAGGAATTCCTGAAAACCAAGCACAAATTATCGTTTGTGAGAATAATTTCCATGGTAGAACAACAACTATCATTTCGTTTTCAAACGACGAAGGAGCTCGCAAGAACTTTGGTCCTTTTACCGAAGGATTTATCAAAATTCCTTATGATGATACTGAAGCATTAGAAAAAGTTTTAAAATCAACTCCTAATATTGCGGGTTTCTTAGTAGAACCTATACAGGGAGAAGCTGGAGTTTATGTGCCTACCGAAGGATATTTGGCTAAAGCCAAAGCACTTTGTGCGGAACATAATGTATTGTTCATTGCGGATGAAGTTCAAACAGGGATTGCACGTACAGGAAGGTTATTAGCCACTTGTGGAAACTGTTCTTGTCAAAATGGCTGTGAAAACAAACCAGAAGTGAAAGCTGACGTTCTTATTTTAGGGAAAGCAATTTCTGGAGGTGTTTATCCAGTATCAGCTGTATTGGCTAATAATGAAATCATGAACGTAATCAAACCAGGTCAACACGGTTCCACCTTTGGAGGGAATCCAGTTGCTGCTGCGGTTGCAATTGCTGCACTTGAGGTGGTTCGTGATGAGAACTTATCGGTAAATGCGGAACGTTTAGGAATTATTTTAAGAAAAGGCTTGAATGATATCGCTTCAAGGAACTCGCTGATCAGTTTAGTAAGAGGGAAAGGATTGCTGAACGCAATAGTAATTGACTGTGATGAAGAGTCAGATTTAGCTTGGCAAATATGTTTAAAATTTAGAGACTACGGCTTGTTAGCAAAACCAACACATGGTAACAAAATACGTTTTGCTCCGCCTTTAGTGATAACTGAAGCGCAAATCCAAGACTGTCTTGCGATTATTGAAAAAGCATTAAATGATTTCAAATAACACAAATTGTTATGGAACGATTTATAAAATTAATTAAGAATAGATCCGATATTGGAGCAGGGACCAGAGGTTCTGATATGGGAATTGATGCCATAGAAATTGCTGCTATCAATCAAAATAGTGATTATTTTAATCAGTTTCAATATGAAGATGTAAAGACGCATAACGAATCAGTCTACAATAAAAACAGAAATACCTTTGCTAAAAGAGTCGAAAATGTGCTAGAACAATGCACTCGAGTTTCGTATGCGGTAAAACGCAATTTAGAAGGTGATTATTTCCCTATAGTATTGTCAGGAGATCACTCCTCAGCTTTAGGAACGATTAGCGGCATCAAAGCTGTTTATCCGACCAAGACCTTGGGCGTAATTTGGATTGATGCGCACGCTGACTTGCATTCGCCTTATACCTCTCCATCTGGAAATATTCATGGTATGCCGTTGGCGGCGGCGCTTGCAGATGATAATTTGGATTGTAAGATAAATGATATTACTCCTGAAACAGCACAGCATTGGGAGGATATGAAAAACATTGGTTGTCCTGGTGCTAAAATACTTCCTGAGAATCTAATTTACTTTGGAGTCCGTGATGCCGAACAACCTGAATTAAATCAAATGGCGAAATTAGGCATTCGTAATTATATGGTTGACGAAGTCCGTTACAGAGGCCTTCAAAAGTGTGTAACTGAAGCCCTGGCTAAATTATCTAATTGCGATATGATTTACATCTCCTTTGATGTAGATTCTATGGATTGCGATATGATTTCTTATGGCACGGGAACACCAGTACCTAAAGGATTTGACCAGTACGAGGTGATCGAAATCATCAACCAAATCATCAAGTCTAGAAAGGTAGTTTGCTTTGAAGTGGTAGAAGTCAACCCACTGCTTGATACCAAAGGAAACAAGATGGCCGAAACCGCTTTTCAGGTTTTGGAACAAATCACATCTACGATTATTTTACCTATTGAATAGTAATTTTTTTATTCAAATATAAATGCCCAAAGTCTAGCGATAGATTTTGGGCTTTTTCTTTTTAAATAGCTAGCAATTTTTTTTCTTCATTTTAACAGTAGTACTCTTTCCTGAGTTATCCTTTTTT
>JBLIKQ010000070.1:0-12976 GCA_047635475.1 Porticoccaceae bacterium | reverse complement strand
TGAAAGGATATAAAGCTATTAAGAAAATAAGCGAGTGTAACGAAGACGTAATAATAATTACACAAAGTGCTTTCGTATTTACTGTTGAAGCTGAAAAAGTAATTGAAGTTGGTGGCAATGGAGATATGTCGAAACTAATTAATAAAAATTAATTAATCGACCATATTAATAAAAAAGTCCTCGTCTCAAGACATAAATCCCAAACTAAGATGGTGTCATAATATCAGTTAAAACGAGCTTCCACTCAGACTCTTTTCTATACCAAAGCTGCCCCTCAGATACTTCTAGAGGACAGTCAAAATTATTAGTAAAAAGAGCCCCCGTCCCGAGTCCTTGAGGCATTAAATTATGTTGTAAATAAGTCCATTGTGCGATAGCATTTAATCCTACATTACTCTCTAAAGCAGACGTGACCCACCATTTTATTTGGTGCTTTTCAGCCAAGGAAATCCACTCCTGCGTTCCCCGAAAACCACCTATAAAACTTGGTTTCAAAATGATGTATTGAGGCTTTATTTTCTGTAACAATTGCTCTTTTTCATCTAATTTAAACACCCCAATCAGCTCTTCATCAAGAGCAATAGGCAAAGGACTCGCTTTACAAAGCTCTGCCATCCTGTCAGTGTTGTTTTTTTGTATCGGCTGCTCTATACTATGAAGCTTGTATTCAGATAATTGTGTTGTTTTACCTAAAGCTTCATTTAAACCGAAAGCTCCATTAGCATCCACTCTAATTTCGATTTGATCTGGACCAAAATGCTCCCTAATATAACTTAGCAACTGCAGTTCTTTGTTAAAATCTATCGCTCCTATTTTTAGTTTTATACAGTGAAAGCCTTGCTTAAGTTTTTCTTCTATTTGTTCCTTCATAAAAGTCTCCTCACCCATCCATACAAGTCCATTGATTTGCATAGACTTTAACCCCTCTGTAAACTCTGAAGGGAACAACAAAAAGGGAGACTCAGCAGCTAAAGACTGAAATGCTATTTCTACACCAAACTGTATCGAGGGGAACTCAATTAACGCCTTCCAGAGTTGGTCTTTTCCCAGATGGATATTGTCACAGGTCCATTGTAATTTAGCTTCATAATCAGGTCGATCATCAACACTCAAACCTCTCAAAATCCCGCATTCTCCTATACCCATTTTATCGTCTTTTTCAAGTACGATAAACCAGGTTTCCTTTTCAGTCATTACGCCTCGGGAGGTTCCAGAAGGGCGCTTAAATTCGAGTATGTATTTGTGGTAAGTTGCTTTCAAAGTTTAAAGTTAGTAGTGAATAGCCAATGGCCGAAAGTGGATGATTACTATTTAAATTATGTTTTTTGTCTCATTAAATAAGAAGTTCCAATCAATAAGACTCCAAAAAAACACAATATATGAAACATGTAGGTTGGCCGTTCTTCAAAAAAATACATTTTAATATTTAAAATAATTCCAATGAAAAGAATAAGAAAACCAAAATAGCGCGTAATTATAATTGTTGATTTCATATTTTTATTTATCGTTTCTATTATAAGCATACTGCCCGTTCGATAATCACTTAGAACTTAAGTAGTTTTAAAACCCTTTCGAAATCATCCGAAGGCAAGCCTATCTTTTTAAAAAGAGCAAAGTCTTGTTTTATTTTTTGATTCCAACTCAAATTACTTGTTAGGTTCTGAGATTGGTATTCTTTGTAAATCGTTTTGGCGTTTCCATATTCATTATTCAACAAATAAGCATGTGCCAAATTAAGCTTAACCAGCAACTCGGTTCCGTCCAGCTTCTCTCCTTCTTTCAAGAATTTGATTGCTTTACTGTATTGCTTAGTTAGAATAAAATTTAACCCTATTCCGTTGTAATCTAAAACCCTTGCTTTTCCTTCGCTTATTATTCGTGTATACTGCGTAATTGCTTCGCCGTAGTGGCCCATTTTATCAAATTCCTCTGCTTGTGTACGCAAATCATCATAAAGTCTCTTAGAGACTCCGATTTCGTTAATACAGCTATTCCCATAGTCTTTATAAGCTTTTGTTTGCTCCATAAGAAGTAATTTTTGGAATTCCTGAAACTTGAATTGCTTTTGGATTTTCTCCTCGACACAAATACAAAAATCGTCTGAGTTAACCATTTTAGTGGCTACAGCTGAAGTTTTGCATTGGCTGATGATGAATTTTCGGTTTTCCACGGTCCAGCCTCTACTGAGTTTCGTATCTACCCAGGGCACCACTTCGAGGATGATTTTTTGCTTCATCATCCAATTAGTACTTTCGAAACCAAACCATAAATTCCCAGTACCCGACTGCAAGCAAGCGGACTTGTCAATTGAAAGCCGCTTCGCATCTTTGCCTACCGGACTGTCCTGCGCTAAACAAGCCTTATTTATGTCGCCGTTTTTTTGATAATCAAAGGCTAGTTCACTCGATGAAAAAACGGCATACTTGCACTTGTCCTCTCCTGAAATTTTTGACAATAAAAAAACTGCTCCAGCGGCGCCCTGACTGATTCCTGTAGGGTCTGGAATTGACTTTAGCAGTGAAACTAAACTTCCAGCCAGCTGCTGATTGTCATCCAGCATTGTGATCCTGTAGATCAATTCGGTAGTCCCTATGGGAAAATCGTCGGTTTTAACGACGATCCTGTCCCGCGCCGAAACAATTATTTCTTTGGTTGTAGCCCTATCTTTGTCCCAATAGCCATCCTTTTGCGCGAAAGCCGACTGATAAAAAATGTTAACTAATAGCAATAAAATTATTTTCTTCACCTGTGTTATCTTAATTACTCAAATGCCCTAGCCCAGATGGAAGTGGAAATCCTTTAACTTTATAGAAGCTGGATTAACTTCAGGTTCTAAAAAGTAAAAGATTGTAACGAACAGCTGGAAATGGCTCCAAAAAAATTACAATTCGATACTACCACCAATTTCTAGCAACATCAAGTCTTTTCCTTTATCAAAAAACTTCTGGATCGATTCTTTATGGTCGATTTTTATATAGCCGAAAGTGTCATAATGATACCCCAATATTTTATCGCAGTCTACAAAATCAGAAGCAATGATTGCGTCTTCTACATCCATAGTAAAGTTATCACCAATAGGAAGAATAGCCAAGTCAAGCTTGGTGCGCATTGGGATCAGCTTCATGTCCATCGTAAGAGCAGTATCTCCCGCGATGTATATGTTTTTATGTTCCCCCTCAATGACAAAACCACCCGGATTTCCTCCGTATGCACCATCAGGAAATGAACTAGAGTGAATTGCATTAACATATTTTACTTTTCCAAAGTCAAAATTCCAGCTTCCGCCATGATTCATGGGATGCGCCTGAAATCCTTTAGCTGAGTAATAGCCTGCAATCTCAGCATTCGAGACAATAACGGCATTGGTACGTTTTGCTATAGCTTCGACATCCAAAATATGATCTCCATGCGCGTGAGTCAATAAAATATAATCAGCTTTTAAACTGTCTATATCGATATGCTCTGCGAGCGGGTTTCCGGATATAAAGGGGTCTACTAGAATATGTTTGCCAGCCACTTTAATTCCGAGAGCCGCATGTCCGTAAAATGTTATTTTCATTTTTAATGATTTAAAGATTGATTGATTTTTGTCTTTTACTTTATCATGAATTGTTAACAATTAAATCCGAAAAGAAAAAAATCATGCAGAGCGCAAGTAACACAGACAGAGCAAATGTACTAAGCGCTAATTTTTTTAATTCAGGATCCAATGCTTTATGATCATCGTTCTTATAAACGTTAATTAAATGTTTAGTTAAAGGAATAAAAGCTAATAAAAACAAGTATTGATCAAATGCAAAACTATTTAATATTGCAAAAACCAATATTAAAGCCATTGCAAAAGTGACTAAAAAGTAGTGATATAGCTTTGCTTTTTTGCCTCCAATTTGCACAACCAATGTATTTTTCCCCACTTTCCTATCTGATTCTTCATCGCGCATATTATTTAAGTTCAAAACGCCCACACTTAAAAAACCGATCGCCATTGCTGGTAAAAAAAGTTCTATGTCCAATTGTTTTGTATACAAAAAATTTACTCCTAAAGTACTCACCAAGCCAAAAAAAATAAATACGAATACATCCCCAAAACCACGGTATCCATAGGCTTTACTCCCTACAGTGTAGCGTATAGCGGATGCAATTGCCAAGATCCCTAACACAAGATAAAATAATGAATAGGACAAGTTTGTATCTCCAAATGCAAAATAGATTAACAATATAGCCGAAAGTAAGGTAAGCACAGAAGTCATTATTATAGCTCTTTTCATGGCCTCGGGTGTAATTGCCCCACTTTGAATGGCACGTTTTGGACCAACCCGGTCCTCATTATCAGTACCCTTGATCCCGTCGCCATAATCATTTGCGAAGTTTGATAAAATTTGTAACCCAAGCGTAGTTAGTATAGCAAAAGCAAACAGTCTCCAGTTAAAAACTTCTGTTGGTGTCAATATGGTATCCGTTGGGTTTGCCAACGCATACATACTACCCACAATAATACCGGAAACCGATAAGGGTAATGTTCTTAATCGTGCGGCTTCTATCCAATGCTTCATTTTAATTAGTTTATGTATTATTGATTATTTGTTTTTTTAACCAGGAACTACATCCAATTACTATTTGAGGTTTCCAGTTCATAAAGCCAAAGGTTGACATAACGTTTAATTTCAGAATAATTCCCTAATTCAAAAGCAACATTACCACCAGCTGTATGTATCGTTATTGATCCAATATCAGCTCTTTTATGCCAAAACAGTTGTGAGGTTGTGATGGCTTGAATTTTTCCCAGTTCAATTATTTTATTGTCGACATCCCAAGCGCCACTTTGTTTGATGATGAAATTGTCATTTATAAACAATCGATTATTCCTAAATCCAAAATAAACAATGCTACCAACAAAAAACACATACAAAGGAACCACATATGCAAAGTCTAAAAATCGGGGCTCGATATACTTCACAAATGATAAAAAACCACTTAAAGGTAATACTATTGAAAGGAATATCATGAAAACTAATTTACGAAAATTTGGCTTTAGCATTATTCCTTTTTCGGGAGTTTTGAGGAACAGTAGATTTAGTATTTCGATACTCTCTTTTTCGTTGCAACCCGGAATTTCAATAACTGATTTACGCTCTTCTTTTTCTCCGCTTGTCGCTTGCTTGATTTTAAGCTCTAGAATATTCATTTTCTTTTGGAAATAATTTCGAGTGATAGTAACTATTTGAACCTTTTCTGGCTTGATAATGGTGCTTTTTGTGCTCAATAGTCCAAACGAAAGTAACAATGAACCGTTCTGTTTAGAAATTTTATAACCAAAGTACCTAAAAACAACACGAATTAAATTGATTATCAATATACTAGCTAACAGCAAAAAAACAATGATAGCGACAGATTTGACCGCTCCACTTTTATGTAAGTAGATGTCTAATTTCTTCTCGTCGAAATCAGAACTACTCGCGAAACTTTTACTGTTTTCATAAACCGTTGCAAAGAAAGCTAGAATTAAACCAAGGCTTTTGACATAATTAGACGTAATCCCCACTTTCAACAAACTCAAAAAGCTGATTATCATAAAAGGATGCTCGACAGACGCTTTGTTTTGCAATGCCATTTCTGGCCGTTCAGAATCAACCTCTATTTTTTCATTTTCTATTAAGCGAGTCTTCAAAGCCAAAGCTAATGGATGCGAAATCGCTTTTATTTTGCCTTCTTTTTTACTGCTCCCCGCAGTATCCACATCGAGTTCATAAACACCTACAATCCTTTGTAAAAATGACTGGTTAATATTTACCTGTTGGATCTTATCTAGTTGAATAATAGTTTTACTTTTATTCAAAACCCCCTCATTGATAATAAACTCCTCATTTTGATCATCTAAATAGAAAGTGAAGTTTAGATATTTAAGATAAGCTACAATTCCAATGATAACCAACAAAACAGTTATCCCACCAAAAAGATAGACTTTATTAAGCTCATCAAATTTAAAGATATACACTACCAAAATAGGCCACAAACCTCTTCCCCATTGTTGCAAAGTATCCACAAACATCAGCAGTATGCCTATGGAAGACTGACGTTGTGGCTGTTTAAAACCCTTCTCCATTAAAGTTGTTTTTGAATTTTTCCCATCAATAACTGTTTGATGTTCTCAGCTTGTTCTATTTTTATTCCTGGTATCTGAATGTCGCTTGAACTACCACCCGCAGTAAAAATTTCTATTTTAGCCAGACCAAAAAAACGTGAAACAAAGTCTTCATGCAAGGCCACATGCTGCACTCTGTTATAAGGAATTACAATCGTATTTGTCGCTATAATCCCATACCTATAAAGTACATCATGGGTTCTAAAAGCAAATCCTTTTTTCTTGAAGCCTATTCGAGAAAGGAGTACTACGGTAAATAGGAAAACAAAAAAAATAACTAAAATTTCGACAAGAAACGATAGTAATCCTTGATTGAAAAACAATAGTAGTCCAAGCCCGATGGCTAAAATTAAAAAAAAGAAACAGCTGTTTATTAAAGTTACTTTCCAGTAACTGGAATGCAAAACTGAAAATTGTACTTCTTCAAATTTAGGAAGTCGCGTCGTATCTATTGTTTCGTTTGTAAAATTATCCATTTTTTATGTTAAAGGTTAAAGGTTAAAAAATTTAAAGTTGTTGAAACCACTTTAAACTTTAAACCTGAAATTGTTTTTTATGGTAACCATTTCTTTTCGAAATTTGGCTTTCTCTTTTCAAGAAATGCATTTCTTCCTTCTTTGGCTTCTTCAGTCATATAGGCAAGTCTAGTAGCCTCACCTGCAAAAACCTGCTGTCCGACCATTCCGTCGTCTGTAAGGTTCATGGCAAATTTCAGCATTTTGATTGCCATCGGTGACTTTCCTAAGATTTCCTGCGCCCATTCAAAAGCGGTATCCTCTAATTCAGCATGAGGAATCACTGCATTTACCATCCCCATATCCATCGCATCTTGCGCAGAATAACTACGGCCTAAAAAGAAAATTTCACGGGCTTTTTTCTGCCCCACCATTTTTGCCAAATAAGCGGAACCATATCCCCCATCAAAACTAGTAACATCAGCATCTGTTTGTTTGAATATTGCATGTTCTTTACTAGCTAAAGTCAGGTCGCATACAACGTGTAAACTATGTCCCCCCCCTACTGCCCAACCTGGTACAACTGCAATAACCACCTTAGGCATAAAACGTATCAGCCGCTGGACTTCAAGTATATTCAAACGATGCTGCCCATCCTCCCCCACATAGCCTTGATGACCACGTGCGTTTTGATCTCCACCGCTACAAAAAGAATACACCCCATCTTTAGCCGAAGGCCCTTCAGCTGACAGTAAAACGACACCTATCGAAGTGTCTTCTTGAGCGTCGTAAAATGCGTTAAACAACTCAGCAGTTGTTTTAGGACGAAATGCATTTCGCACCTCAGGTCTATTAAACGCTATTCTAGCCACGCCATTGCATTTTTTATATGTGATATCTTCGTATTCTTTTACAGTGATCCAGTCCATTCTCTTTGGGTTAAATTATTTAGCGTAAAAATAAATCATTTTTTGCAGTTTACACTACTCTATATGGGGGAAGCTTTGACAATCAGTCTCGAACAACTCATCTTAAGTGTTAAAATTTAAAATAAAACAAATATTAACAGTTACTGTAGGAAAAAATAACTAAGTTTACTTCATGTTAATCAGATGATTAGAAATAAACACCACTGATTTAACTTTTAATTTCACTGATTTATTAACCTAAAAAAAGAACAGCTTGATTACATTTAAAAATTTCTTCTCTCTTTATTTCGTGGTTTTAAGTAATAAGAATAGAAAAAGTGAGAAAAGGAAAAAACAATTTACCGAAATTGTGAAAGGACTATAGTAACACCTACGGTTAAAAGAAAGAATTTAAAACCCAAATTGCTGCATTGCAAAAGTTATACAGCAATAAATACTTGGAATAAATGTCTTTATACAATAAAAAGAAACCAAATGGTTTTTATTATAATATAAGTCTAGCTCGTAAGTAAATGTTTTTGCTCTAGATTATTTTTAGTTTTATACTTCGATTGTTCGAAACAAACTAAAAAATAGAAAGACTAATCATCACGATTAGTCTTTCTTTTTTTATTCCTTAACGAGATAAATTCCGTCTTCCTTAATTTCAATTAATTTTTCCCTGTATAAAGCTCCAATAGCTTTCTTAAATGTTTTTTTGCTCATTTTCAAAACCGTTTTAATATCCTCAGGATGGGAATTATCAGTTAATCGCAAGAAGCCACGACTGGCTCGTAATTCATCAAGAATTATATCGGCATTAGGCTCGATGCTCTGATATCCTTGAATTTGAAGTGCAACATCAATTTTATTATCAGGACGAATCGTTTTAATATAACCTCGCATGCGGTCACCAGTCCTAATAGCATCGTCATAAACCTCATCTTTATACAATAAACCTTTATGTTGTTCATTTATAATAACATTGATTCCAAGTTCAGTAATATGGGAAACAATTAAATCTACCTCTTCTCCTTTTTCAACAGTAAGATGTTCATTTTTGAGGAATTGATTTGTCTTACTCGAAGCAACTAAACGATTTGTTTTTTCATCCATGTATAGGTAAACCAAATAACGTTTTCCTTTTTCCATTGGACGTGCTTGCTCTTTAAATGGCACCAGAATGTCTTTTTCCATTCCCCAGTCCATAAAAGCGCCAATCTGATTAACATAATTTACACGTAAAAGCGCGAATTCATTCAGTAGTATATATGGTTCTAATGAGGTTGCAACTGGACGTTCTTCGTGGTCTAAATACACAAAAACAATAAGTTGCTCCCCTATTTCAAATTCGTTAGGCACGTATTTATTAGGTAAAAGTATGTCATGTAACCCTTCTGGATCCGTATCTGCTGTCCCCAAAAACAAACCTACTTTAGTATCACGTAGTATCGTTAGCGTGTTGTATTTTCCTATTTCAATCATTTTATTCTATTTTACAGGATGCGAAGGTACGAAGATTGAAAATAGTATGTCAGGAAACATTCCACAAAAAAAAGCAAGCTCAAAATCAGATGTTTTTAGGTTTTTAAGGAGCAGGATGACCCATTATTTCATCATAAATTTTCCTGCTGTCGACAGTATCTTTGGCATTTGCAAAAAAAGCAAATACAAAAGAATACCTACTCCAATCAGGGCTAGATTGTAAGCTTTTGTTTTTAGATAATGGAATAATCTTAAATAATGACCGTACAAAGCATGAACAATTCTTAAAATTTAATTTCGCTCATAATTTCTTTTTCTTTTTTCTTAGCTTTGGTAAAACATAAACAATTCCTACTAATGAAAGCAACTTCAATTATTTATCTATCCCTACTGCTATTTATTTCTCATTTCAATTATGCGCAAACCACAATTGACGATCCCGAGATCAAAAAGATGGTTGCAGAGGTAAAAGCTGAAAATCTTGAGTCCACCGTACGGAAATTAGTTTCTTTTGGAACTCGTCATACATTAAGCGATACCAAAAGCGATACAAGAGGAATTGGTGCAGCGCAGCGATGGGTAAAGTCTGAATTTGACAAATATGCATTGGAGTCTGGCGGAAGACTTTCTTCAACTATTGATTATTTCACGATCAAAGCTGACGGAAGACGAATTGCAAAAGACAGCGAACTAGGAAACGTAATGGCAACATTAACAGGTACAGATCCAACTGATGATCGCGTACTGATTATCAGCGGACATCTAGACTCCCGTGTTTCTGATGTTATGGATGCTAAATCTGATGCCCCAGGAGCTAATGATGACGCTTCAGGAGTTGCCGCAATGATGGAGTTATCGAGAATAATGAGTAAAAGGGAATTTCCTTTCACTTTAATTTTTGTTGCTGTAACAGGTGAAGAACAGGGATTATATGGGTCCAAACATCTCGCCGATATTGCAAAAGCAGCTAACTGGAATGTGGTTGCGATGCTTAATAATGACATTATTGGGAACAGCTTATCCAGCGGAACTAAATTGAGAGACAACACTATCGTTAGAGTATTTAGTGAAGCAATTCCTTATCTAGAGACAGAAAGCGAAGCTAAAATGCGTAGAGCAACCAATCGCGAGAATGATAGTCCATCAAGACAGTTAGCCCGTTATATAAAAACAGTTACTAACCAATATGTGGATCAGTTAGATATTGCTTTAGTCTATAGAAATGACCGTTTTTTAAGAGGGGGAGATCACACTCCTTTTAGTCAAAATGGATTCACTGCCGTTCGTTTTTGTGAAAGAAATGAAAACTATGATCAACAGCATCAGGATCTGAGAACAGAAAATAACATAAAATATGGAGATCTTCCTGAGTTTATGGACTTTGAATATTTGAGAAAAGTAAGCTGCTCTAACCTGGCAACTTTCAGTAGTTTAGCCTGGTCTCCGAAAGCTCCTTTAAGCGTAGGCATTGATGCGACAGGACTCAGCAATTCCTCTACTTTAGTTTGGGAAGCTCCTGAAGGCAAAAAGGTACATGGGTATCAAATCCTGATTAGAGAAACTGCATCTTCTCATTGGGAAAAAACAATTTTTGTCCAAGACACCAAAGCTGAAATCCCGTATTCTAAAGACAATTATTTTTTTGCTGTACAAACAGTAGATGAATTAGGACATTCTAGTTTACCTATATTCCCAATCCCTATTCGATGATACTTAAAAAATACTCTATAAAATAAAGCGTTCAACTTTGTGAACGCTTTATTTTATAGAGTATTTTATTAATTGAAAACACCTTCTCTCTTGAAATGAGCGGATAATAAATAATCAACAACCGCTCTATATTTAGTAGCATTTGAGAGACCATATTTTTCGATAACTGCATCGATAACTGCATCTAAATCTGGCGCATTCTTAAGACCCAGTTTTTTGATTAGAAGTTGTTCTTTACCGTATCCAATTCTAATTGCTGACCGCCCGTTACTGTTGAAGAGTGCTTATTATAAACTGACTAACCACAACTAATAGTTACTTTTGTCAATAAATTCATGTTAGCACTAACACAACGTTTATTTTTCAAATCTGCAGTATACTTCACAATTAACTCGTCTCTTGCGCTCACACATAATAGTTTATAGTTTAACTTGTTAGTATAATATAGGTGATTTATAAAAGATAAATTATAAAAAAAGGAGTATCAGACAAAACACCATCTAAATCGATAAACAACATTTATAATATGTTTTACAATAGAAAATTAATTATCATTCCTTTAAATCAATTCTTTAAAATACTGTAAAAGAATAGAATCGTTTTGTAGCGTAGGCGTAAACACTTCCAGTATATATGGCTTTTCATTTTGAGCATATAAATCATTCATACCATTTACTAAACTGTCTTCATCACTGGCAATACTATACTTGAAACCATACATTTTAGCGAGATGCTCTGCAGTCAGACAATGGGAAGTCTCAAAAAAAGTATTAAATACTGCTGTTTCTTTATGTCCTGGTAGGATTCTAAAGATTCCGCCTCCACCATTATTAATCAATATGATTTTGAAGTTTTTTGGAATATAGTTGTTCCACAAGGCATTACTATCATAAAGAAAACTAATATCTCCAGTAATAAGAACTGTCTGTTTTTTATTGGCTACAGCTGCACCAATAGCGGTAGAAGTACTACCGTCGATGCCACTAGTTCCGCGGTTGCAGTATACCTCTATAGAAGGATCAATATCTATCAATTGCGCATAGCGAATGGTCGAGCTATTACTCATTTGCAATTGGCTGTTTTTAGCTAAAAGAGGCATCACTTTTTCAAAAACTTTAAAATCAGAAAAAGGAATTTTAGTCAAGTAAAGATCACTTTTTTGCTTACGAAAAATTTTAACTAAGTCTATTTTTTCAAAATAGTCACTCGTAACCCTTGTAGTAAGTGGTAAAAAAGTATCAAAAAAAATATTTGGCTTCACTTCAAAATGTTTCGATAATATGCCAAAAGTATCGTATGCCCGCAAAGTATCGATATGCCAATGGTGTTTGGGCTTGTATGTTCTCAAAAAGGCTTTGATGCGTTTAGAAACAATCATTCCTCCAAAGGTTACTAAGACATCCGGACAGAAATCGTGGAAATCTTTGTGCGTGAATGGCGTAATTATGGTATCAATGTTATTAATAAAGGAAGGATGATGTAAGTTAGAGGTCGTTTCAGTAAAAACAACAACTGAATTGTCATTGGCCAATGCTTCAACTATTTTGTCGCTGACCACATTTGGATCATTGACTCCGACCAAAACCATTTTCCGAGGGGAGTTATTCCAAATAGTAGCAAATTCTGCCAAATCATCAATAGAGACCGTCTGAGTTTCATTTGCAGAAGCAATAGTATTTACAGAAACCGACAGTTCTGAAACCGTTTCATACAAAGGCTCTTCGAAGGGCGCATTAATGTGTACTGGACCTTTTTTATCGATAGCTGTTTTTATGGCTTCATTGATTTTTACATCATTTTCTATCGAAACAGCTTCATCTAAGTTAGCGTTATACAAAGAATGGTTTTCGAATACATTTTCCTGTCGGATTGTCTGTCCGTCACCAATATCAATTTTATTTTGCGGACGGTCTGCCGAAATTACAATCATTGGAATCTGACTGTAAAATGCTTCTGAAAAAGCAGGATAGTAATTCAATAATGCGGAACCTGAGGTACAAACTAAGGCAGCAGGCTGATTTGTTTGCTGCGCTATTCCTAACGCAAAAAAGGCTGCTGAGCGCTCGTCTGCTATGCTATAGCAAGTAAATGCGGGGTTACTGACAAAGCCAATCGTCAAAGGTGCGTTACGTGAACCTGGCGAGATTACTATAGTAGTGATTCCTTTGGCCAAACAAATTTGAATAATGCTTTGTGCTAAAGGTATTTTGGGGTAAATCATTAAAATTTAGTTTAAAGTTTAAGGTCTCAACGTATAAAATTGTTTGACACCTCAA
>JBLIKQ010000069.1:0-13029 GCA_047635475.1 Porticoccaceae bacterium | reverse complement strand
TCAAACCCATCAACATCATTACAACGACAAAAATCTTGTTAACATGTTTCATACTTTATTTTTTTTGATTACAATTTAGCTAATTAATAATTTAGCTAATTACTTACAAAAGTACTGCATAAATTTTAAACTACAAAATATTTTGTCGACATAAGGGGCATTCAGGCAAGTTTGACCTTATATGCAGCCATAAAAAGTTGCCCTGTTTTTTTCAGCAGCATTTAATGCATTAAAATGAGTAAATATAAACCGATTTCTGCCATTAAATTCGAAAAGCGACTGCGCATATCGATCCTTCCTAATAAATTAACTCCAGCTATCCATAATTTTTGCCCAGTAAATTAGCAGATAGCCATTGATCGTATAGAGGAACTGATTTTACAGAAAATAATATAATTTCCTTA
Organism: Porticoccaceae bacterium; assembly: GCA_047635475.1. Classification (GTDB taxonomy): domain Bacteria; phylum Bacteroidota; class Bacteroidia; order Flavobacteriales; family Flavobacteriaceae; genus Flavobacterium. The sequence continues at coordinate 12,625 of JBLIKQ010000069.1, read as the reverse complement.
GAGCTACGTTTTATCTTATGCCTCAACAGCACATTTTTTGCTCTTTCATTTTAATTTTTAACCTAATGGAACAGGGGAACAATTAATAAATAGCAGTCAGTTTAACTAAAGTTTTCGAGTAGTGTTTTTGCCCAATTAGTGAGCAGACTTTATAAAACTTCAACAATGATCTGACTGCATTAGTGACTCATATCCTAAAAATTTTCGAAAGTTAAACCTCAATACCATTAATTTCAAGAACGAAGAATATTTTACTCAACTTGCTTTTTTAATGCTTCGATCAAAAATATTTTAGCTCCCTTGTTTGACAGCACTGCTATTGTATCGGCTGTTTTTCCAAACTAATATTCTGTAAAAACGACACAATTTTATCTAAAAAACAACAATCTATCATTTCGTAAAATAAAAAACGCCCCGATAAATCGGGGCGTTTCCACTAACTATTTTAGAGAAACTATTTTACTAACTTTACCTCTGTTCTTCTATTTTCAGCTCTACCGGCTGCAGTTTTATTACTTGCCAAAGGAGTAGACTCTCCATAACCAATAGTTGTAATTTTGCTAGCTACAACACCATTTCGGATTACAGCTTCTTTAACCGCATTCGCTCTCTCTTCAGAAAGTTTTTGATTTAATTTATCTGATCCCGTATTATCTGTATGCCCTTCAACTACAAAATTAGCGTTAGGATAGTTTTTAAGAATTGCAGCAATTGCTTCTAATCTAACAGGGACATCAGCTGTTTTAAAAGTTGCTTTCCCAGAATTAAAGAAAACAGATCTAGCTTCTAAACTGATTGCATCTAAGTCAGCTTGAGTGATCTCAGGACATCCTTTATTAGCAACAGTACCTGCGACTTCCGGACAGTCATCATCTTTATCTAAAACACTATCTCCGTCAGCATCTGGCCAAGGACAGCCAGCGTTTTCTTTTGCACCTGCTAAAGTAGGGCATTTGTCTTCTTTATCAGTAACCCCATCTCCATCAGCATCTGGACAGCCTTTCAATGCAACTAGACCAAATACATCTGGACAAGCATCATCTTTATCCGAAATACCATCTCCATCAGTGTCAGGACAACCGTCTAATACTGCTAAACCAAATACATCTGGACAAGCATCATTTCCATCAATAATTCCATCTCCGTCAGTATCAGGGCAACCATTGAATTCTTTTAAACCAGCAACTTCTGGACAAGCATCATCTTTATCATAAATTCCGTCACCATCAGTATCTTTACCTCCAAATTTAAAACTTAGACCAGCAGTATACTGTAAATGAGATGGAGAATCAATAACTCCGTTATCATCTTCTCTATCTCCAAAAGATTTTTTCAACGTTGCTGCAAGAGATAAACCTATGTTATCCGAAAACCAGAATGTAACTCCTGCTCCAGGATTAATTACACCATAAGATGCTTCTCCTAACCAAACATAACCTCCACCAAGATTTAAAGTAGGGTCAATCACTTTTGATTTAATCAAATTCATGAAACTGTATTTTACAGCAAAGTCAACACCGTAATACATCAAGTCTCCAGGATTAGTAACAATATAACCATCTGAATTAGCAGCTAGATCCGTTGGTCTGAAATAAACTGCTTTTTCTATTTTGTTTACAGAACCTTGAACTCCGAAAGAGAAATTATTTCCTATGTACTTAGATACGCCAATGTAAGAAACAGAGGGAAGAATGTTCCAATTCTCATTAACAGCAAATGTTTTATAGAGAAAGGCATCCTGCCCTCCTACTTTATTAGCACCACTCACTCGGGTGTTAGTGTCTACGCCATTAACTCCAAAGGATACGGCCCATGGGTTATTACTGTCTTGTGCATTAGAGTTTACACCCATAAGCATCATTAGAGCAATTAAAGTTTTGTTAAGATGTTTCATACGTTTTTATAATTTAGTTTAGTACCCCAAATATAATACGTAATTTTTTAACCACAAAATAATTTGCCTATATAAAATATGTAAGGTAATTGCTAAAAGCGATCAGTCTTTCGTCTTTTATTCAGCGATATTTAATTGACAAAGCTCGGAAACGGCTATTGTAGCTCATTTATTGAATCCGAAAAATAAATGATGTTGTCAACCATTCCATGTTAAGTCCAAGCTTAATACCCAAGCTTTTTGCTGAATAATTACGGGGGTAGAGATTAATAGTACTTGAAAAGCAGTCTCCACAAATCAATGCGACTTTACAAGAGCTACATTTTACCTTCCATTTCAATATTTATTAAGTAAGACTAAACATGGGAGTACGTTCACAGAAAACCGTGAATTTCGTTAAAATCTTTGAGTAATAGTTCCCTCCAATTAGCAAGCATTCCTATCAACTATTGACTTTTCTGTAACTGATAAATAGACCTCATAAAACTCAAACCACAATTCGATTGAGTCAACGGAACCTATGCCTGAAATATCCTGAATATAATCTTCAATATTAATTATTACAGGAAAAGAATATTGTTATCTACTAACTTTTTTAAGCGCTTTAATAAAAAATATTTTAGTTCTTTTTTTACCAGTTTAAATATCGTATTCGATAGTTTTTTTTGGAGTAATTTTCTAGTATAAAGTACGCAATTTTACTTTAAAAGGAAAGTATTTAAAATTTAATAAAAACAAAAATAACGCCCTGATAAATCGAGGTGCTCTTCATACATCCTTCATGAGCATTTATTCTTTTATTAAAGCAATTTCAACTCTTCTATTGTGCACTTTTCTTAAAGCAATTTTATTTGTATCAATTAGCTTAGTTTCACTATAACCATCATACTCCAATCTATCAGCTGTAACAGCATTTTCACTTAAGAAGCTTTTAACAGCATGAGCTCTATTTTGAGATAAAGCCTGGTTCATTTCATAAGAACCATCGCCATCAGTATGCCCTTTGATCAAGAATCGTGAATATGGATCTTCTTTTAAGATTAATGTAATGGATTGTAAAACCGGGTAAGTTTGTTTTTTGAAGCTGAATTTTCCACAGTCAAACAAGATAGTTTTACTGTACTAATTCAATTTCGTCATAACGTATGCTTATTCTTCAGGACATCCTTTATTAGCGAGAATACCATTTACCTGTGGACATTTGTCATCTTTATCAGTAACTCCATCTCCGTCAGTATCTGGACAACCTTTCAATGCAACTAGACCAAATAAATCTGAACAAGAACTGTCTTTATCACCAATGCCATCTCCGTCAGTATCAGGACAACCGTTTAATGCAGCTAAACCAAATACATCTAGATAAGCATCATTTCCTTCGATAATTCCAGCTCCATCAGTTTCAGGACAAACGTTGAATACCTTTAAACCAGCAACTTCTGCACAGGCGTCATCTTTATCGTAGATTCCATCGCCATCAGTGCCACTTCCTCCAAATTTAAAAGTAAAACCAGCCGTATGTTGAAAATGAGATGGAAAATCAGGAATTCCTATAGCATCCTCTATATCTCCAAACGATCTTTTCTAAGACGATTCTAGTGACAAACCAATGTTTTCTAAAATCTAAAAAGTTAATACAGCAGCAGTATTTACAGTTCCATAAGTACTATCGCCAAAGAAAATATAACCACAGCCTACCTGCAATCAAGGCTCAACAACTTTAGAATTAAACAGGCTCATTAAGCTATACTTAACAGCGCCATCATTATCATAATACATCAAATCTCCTGGATGAGAAACTACCATTCCACGTCCGTCGTGAGCTGTCGTGCCAAAGTCAAATCTTACATACTTCTCAATTTTGTTTACAGATTCTTAAACTCCGACAGAGAAATCATCTCTTAAGTACTTGGACGCGCATAAAGAAGAAACAGAAGGAAAAACATTTCAATTGTCTCTAACAAAGAATACATGAGAAAAATGTTGCTCAAAAAACGCAGTCTCGTTCTCGGCACTACTCCTAGTATCTACAGTATTGACTACAAAGGAGACTGCCCAAGAATTATTACTGTCTTTTACGTGCGCGTTTAATCCAATCACCATCATTACAGCAACTAAAATTTTGTTAAGATATTTTATACTTCATTTTTTTAGATTACAATTTAGTTAATTACACTTAAAAGTAACACGGAATTTTTTAACTATAAAGTCAAAAATTAAAAAAGATCGGAAAAATAGAAGAATGAGGATTATATAAACTTACATCACAACTAAATAACATTCAGCGACTTACCGACTTCTATAAATGCATTTATCGCCTTATCCACATGCTCTTTTGTATGCGCTGCTGATAATTGTACTCTTATTCTTGCTTTATCTTTTGGCACCACAGGGAAAAAGAATCCGATGACGTAAATTCCTTTCTTCAGCAATTCGTCAGCCATAGTTTGTGACAATTTAGCATCATATAACATAACCGGTACAATTGCCGAATCACCCTCAACTATGTCAAAACCTGCTTTTTGCATTCCTTCTTTGAAATAGTTTGTATTCCATTCCAACTTATCTCTTAAAGTTGTGTCTTTTTCTAAAAGTTCAAAAACCTTAATGGAAGCCCCAACAATCGCTGGCGCTAATGAATTTGAGAACAAATACGGTCTTGAACGTTGACGCAACAATTCTATTATTTCCTTTTTAGCGGTCGTATAACCACCCATTGCTCCACCTAAAGCTTTTCCTAGAGTCCCAGTGATAATATCTACTCTACCCATCACTCCTTTTGCCTCAAGCGTTCCTTTTCCTGTAGCTCCAATAAAACCTGTCGCATGACATTCATCAATCATAACCATGGCATCATACTTGTCGGCCAAATCACATATTTTGTCTAAAGGCGCTACAACGCCATCCATAGAAAACACTCCATCGGTAACAATTATTTTAAAGCGAGCTCCAGCATCATTAGCTTTGATTAGTTGTTTTTCTAAATCCGCCATATCGCTATTTACATAACGATAACGTGATGCTTTACATAAACGTACTCCGTCAATAATAGAGGCATGATTTAAGCTATCCGATATTATTGCGTCTCCCTCAGCTAATAATGGTTCAAAAACGCCTGCATTTGCATCAAAAGCGGCAGCATAGAGGATCGTATCTTCTGTTCCGTAAAATTCTGCTATTTTCTTTTCTAAAGTTTTGTGAATGTCTTGTGTCCCACAAATAAACCGTACTGATGACATCCCGAAACCGTGCGAATCCAAAGTGTCTTTTGCAGCTTGAACTACTTCTGGATGAGAAGACAATCCTAAATAGTTGTTAGAACAAAAATTTAGCACTGTTTCCCCCGTAGAGATCGTGATTTCTGCGCCTTGTGGAGAAGTGATAATTCTTTCTTTTTTAAAAATCCCGTTATCTTCTATCGTTTGTATTTCGTTTTGAAGAAATTCTTTAATTTTTCCGTACATGATTAATTGGTGTATTTTGTTTGAAGTTTAATTTGTTAAAAGTTATCCTAACCTAAATAACATTGTTAAATCAACTATTTCTTTTCTATTAAATTTAATGGCTTCTACATATTTAATTTTACGAATAATTCAAATTTATGCTACAAATTTACAACATCGATTTGTTTTCCTATGTAAATCAATGATTTTTTTACCACTTTATAACCCATTAACTCAATCGCATTTTGATAGTTCTCAAGTTGCTTTTGATATTTCGCATTATGAGTACCTGTCTTATAATCTAATAAATACACTTGATCATTGGCAGTAACTACCATTCTGTCGGGCTTTATTGTGGTTCCTTGTTTTTGAATAATGGTTTGTTCGTTTAAAACGGTATTCCCTTTCGCAAAAAACAATTCCAATTCTTTATGATTAACAATATCCCGAATCGTTTGAGATACTAACTGTTTTTGTCCAAAATTGATTAATCCGTTTTCGATAGCTTTATAGACAGCCACATCCACATCTTCTTTTATTTTTACAAAAGATAAAATTTCATGTACTACATTTCCATACTCGATAGACTCTTGTTGATGCGTTCCCCACATTAAAGCTTCCCGCTGGGCAATTTTTATATTTTTAGGGTTTAAGGTTTCCGCAACTACTTCAATCTTTTTTGAAGCGTCGACATGTTTCGCATTTGAAGACAACTTACTTGGACTTCCGAATTCATATTCGAATTTACTTTCATCGAAACCACAATAATTCATTAAATAATTAATAAAGAAAGTTGACATATCATTTGTCTTGACTTCTCCTTTACTGGTTAAATTCATGTTTGAAATAATGTATAACTGTTCCTCGGCACGAGTTAAAGCTACATATAAAACATTAATATTATCTAATAATTCTTCCTGTTTTTTCTGATCATAAACCAATTTTGCTTCTTCACCAAACCCCTCTACAGCGCTACTATTGTCAATCAAAACTTTAGGTAGCCCAAAATCCATTTCCTTCGCCTCTAGCCATAATTTATCCTTAGGTTTTCTACTATAATCCTCCTCTGCAAAAGGAATGATTACTACCGGAAATTCCAATCCTTTTGATTTGTGAATTGTCATAATGCGTACTGCGTTATTCCCTTCGGGTGAGGGAATACTAAATTTCTCTGCATTCTTATCCCAAAAATTTAAGAAATCAGAAATTCCTGCTTGATTTCGGACGTCTTTCTCCAAAACGATATCAAGAAAATATTGCACATAAGCTCCACCCCCTTTGGCAAGGTTTGGAGACAGAAATTTGGAGACCATAATTTCAACCGCTTCGTACAATGATTTTTTACGGATGTTTTGAAAAGATAGTGAGATATCAAACCTTGTTAGCCAATTCTCAAATTCAACTTCGTTTTTTTGCTCCATTCCTTTGGCAATGAAGTCATGAACGGGCATTTTATCCTGAATGTTTTCGGCGACGTAATGCAAGAAATACGCTTTTGCCTCTGAGTCGGCGTTATTTTTCAAGTATTTTAATAAGTGAATAATCAAACGGACTTCGGTTGCATTTTGAATCATCAATGTTTCCGATGACAAAAGCGGAATGTTCTTCTCCGTCAAATAATTGGCAATTGCAATTCCTTGCCCGCGTTTACGGGTTAGAATCACAATGTCCTTGTATTCAAAACCTTCTCGAAGTACTTTCTGGATTGTATTTAAAGTAGCTAAAACATATAATTCTGCTTTACCCATAGTTTCTTCATCTTCTTCTACTGTTTCAACTTTTGGGATAAAAGAGATGTTTACGTAGCCACCAGTCTTGTCATTGGTTTTTTGATGGCTGTGATTTTCATACAAATCTTTATAATCAGGGTGCTCAAATTCTCCCGACACCAATTTAAAGAATTCATTATTGAAATCAATTACTTGCGAATAGCTTCGGTAATTTTTATCTAAATGTTCCAGTTTTTTATCTGGATTATTAAAAGGGTTGTTGTCTTTACTTAATTCAATAAACTGCTCCGCTTTTCCGCCACGCCAGCGATAAATAGACTGTTTAGGGTCTCCCACAATCATTAAAGTCCCTTTCTCACCAAAATCGTCTTGTCCCGAAAGCGCATTATCAATCAACGGAATCAAATTTTGCCATTGCATCTCGGATGTATCTTGAAATTCATCTATAAAGAAATGACGGTAGCGCTCCCCTAATCTTTCGTAGATAAAAGGCGCTGGCTGATTTTGAATTTCGCGGTGAATAATTGCATTAAACTCAGTTATCGAAAGCACATTTTGCTCTTCCTGAATTTTGGACAATTCATTGCTTACCCTGTTCAGTAAGGAAAGTGGTGTTATGTTTTTAAGAAAGGCTTTATAGAAATCTCTTTTTTCGAAATTTTTATAAATCGTAGCCAGAACTTGGATTAACTCCGGAATTAGATTCTCTATTAAAGTGCGATCCTTTGCAGTTTTGTTAATAGCAATATCATCAAACTCGTGAAAAGTTTTATTATTTGGATTGAATTTTCCATCTCGAATACTAGTTAAATGATTTGGGAAAGTTCCTCTAGAAAACGATTTTAAATCGATACCGCTCTTTTCTATTAAAGTTAATACCCCTTCGGCTAACGAGGCGTTTTCTTTATCTAAAAACTTACAAGTCTCAACTAATTTCTTTTTTATTTCTACAAAATCGGTAATGGATTTATCTTGAAAATGGCCGATTTCATTGCGGTGATTTTCATTAAGAACCAAGCGACCCGTATCCAGAATTTCACGTGAAATATCCCAGGACTTATCATCATCGGTTTTTTCCATGGTGAAATCGATAAGTAAATTGGTCAAAGTTTCGTCTTCTCCTGCTTGTGCAATAATCGCGTCTACGGCCTCAATCAATAAATTTTCCGTATCTAAAGTCACCTCGAATGTCATAGGTAAATTAAGATCATGGGCAAAAGCACGAATCACTTTGTGCGTGAATTTATCAATAGTCGAAATATCAAAAGCAGCGTAATTATGAATAATATGCTTAATTATTTGCTGGGATTTTGTTTTGATTTGGATAATGGAAAGTTGCGTGTCAACTGCCAAATCCTGCATCAAATCATTTGCTTTTTGAGAAGGTTCGTCTTTCGCAAATTCAGACAAACTCCCTACTATACGGCTTTTCATTTCGTGTACCGCTTTGTTAGTAAACGTTATGGCAAGGATATTTCGGTAGGCGTCATTTTTATGGGCCACCAAAATAATTTTCAAGTATTCTTTGACTAGTGCATAGGTTTTCCCTGAACCTGCAGATGCGTCATATATGGAGAAAGAGGGGCGTCCCACCCCAGACCTCTCGGGAGGGGAGGGAGCAGAAATAGGATTTTTATTATGATGTGAATTAGTGTTGTTTTCCATTATAATTTTGTGTCTGAAAAGCTTTTTTAACCACAAACACTTTTCCTTATTGTTGCAAATTTTCTTTAAATTGCGGCTATACTTATCGCTTCTATTAAGCCCTAGCCCTGATGGAAAGGACATCCTTTCCTGTCTAACGCGGCGTTCGAGAAAAAATATAGTTTACAGCAGGAGAAAGCTTCAAAAAACACAACTATTGCTAGCTTGCTTTTAAAAATTGTTTGTTTAATGTTTAAAAGTACTATTTTTGCACTATGGAAACAAATAGACAGAAAAAAATAGGTGGGGTTATCCAAAAAGATTTGGTGGATATCCTGCAGGGTGAAGTGAGAAAAAACGGAGTAAGTAATTTAATTATTTCGGTATCCAAGGTTACGGTAACTACAGATTTATCGGTAGCTACAGTTTATTTAAGCGTTTTCCCCCAAGAGAAAGCAAAAGAAATTTTAGAGGCGGTTAAGTCAAATGCGAAAACAATAAAACACGATTTATCACAAAGAGTGCGTTTACAATTAAGAAAGGTACCTAATTTGGTTTTCTTTATTGATGACTCTTTAGACTACATTGAAAAAATTGACAATGCTTTATCAAACAGAGATAACCCGATTGAAAACAGGGATCTTTTAGAGAAACGCAAGCTGATATAATTTGAATTTTTCCCTATATATAGCCAAACGTTACATTCTAAGTAACAGTAAAAACAATGCCATAAATATCATTAATCGCATTGCGAGTATGGGCATCATTGTGGGTGCCATGGCTTTGTTTGTGGTTTTGTCCGTATTCAGCGGACTGAAAGTTTTTAGTCTCTCGTTTACCAATGATATCGATCCAGATTTAAAAATAAGCAGCACTCTAGGGAAATCTTTTTTTGTTTCTCCAGAGCAGGATGCGCAGATCAAAAAAATTGAGGGAGTTGCCTCTTATTCTAAAATAATAGAAGAACGCGTTTTGTTCGTATATGACGACAAACAAGTAGTTACTTATCTGAAAGGAGTTGATCCCAACTTTAGTGCAGTCAATGCCATAAAAAAAACACTTTACAACGGACAATGGCTTGAACCTAATACAAACCAAGTAGTTGTAGGTTACGGAATTGCACAAAAATTCTCTCTGGGATTGTTAGATTTTAATAAAGCTTTAGAAGTCCTAGTCCCCAAACCAGGTAAAGGCACTGTCGAAAATGCGGAACAGGCGTTTAATAAAAGTGCTGTTTTCCCGACAGGAATTTACGCCATCAGTGAAGACCTAGACTCGAAATATATTTTTGCTGATTTAGGCTTGGCCCAAGAATTACTGGAATACAAAAACAACCAGATTTCCGGAATTGAGATTAAACAAAAAACTGGGGCTGATGAAAATTCCATTGTCGACAAACTGCAAACTATTTTCAAGAACAAAATCACCGTAAAAAACAGAGCTCAACTCAATGAAGCTCTATACAAAATGTTGAATACCGAAAATATTGCCGTGTATTTAATATTCACTTTGGTAATCGTTGTTGCACTTTTCAACCTAATAGGCGCATTGATTATGATGATTCTGGATAAAAAAGCAAACTTAAAAACACTTTTTAATCTGGGAACCGAAATCAAGGATTTGCGAAAAATATTTTTGCTGCAAGGCACTCTATTGAGTATTTTTGGTGGAATTATCGGATTAACTTTAGGTATTATAATTGTGCTGTTGCAACAGCATTTCCAGTTGGTTATGATTACTCCTACACTGGCTTATCCAGTCGTTTTTACCTTAGAAAACGTATTGATTGTTATGGGAACAATTGTCAGCCTTGGTTTTATTGCTTCACTGATAGCGAGTAGCCGAGTGAGTAAGAAGTTATTAGATTAGAAATTATATCCTATTCTGGCTTGAATATCAATTGTTGTATTGCTATGTTCGCAATCACAGCTATTATTAAAAAAATTATACTGATATCCCACACCTCCCGAAAATTCATAATTAAAATGTTTTGCAAAAGCTCTTCGGAATCCATATCTAGGGATAATACTTAGTGCTGAAACAATATCAATATTACCACTATGCACCAAAGGTGTTCGATTCGAAAAGTAAGAAGCCGCTAAAGAAAAATAGTTTGCACTATTATTATATGTCTTTTTACCTAGCTTAGTGCGCCTGTCTAAACTGTAATAAAATCGCGGTTCGATTGTTAAATAGGGAGAAATGATAGTTGTTGTTTCGTCATTGATTAATGGATCATTATCTTCTTTAGTTGAAGATCCCAATTGTAAACCTACTTCTGTAATAAGTGTGATTTTTCTATCCAATTTTATTTCATATCGAAAACTGGAGCTAACGATTCCAATTTGAACACCGTATAATTTTTCTTCTACAGTTACTTTAGGCGTCTCTTACCCTTTTACAAAACTGCTCAATATCAAGAAAACTAAAACCATATGATTTTTCATGTGCTTTTTTCCCTAAATGTAGCTTTATTTATACAAAAAAAAATACAATGAAATGCTTTATTACACAAACTCATACCCTGCATAAGCATCTTCAATTTGATTCAGCGCTGTAAATAATTCTTCGGGACGGTCTAATGTTACCAGTTGTTGTTTGAATGGTTTAAAAGAATGAATTCCTTTAAAATAATTAGTATAATGTGGTCTTGTTTCCACAATACCCAATCTTTCGCCTTTCCATTCCATTGCCCAAGTCAAATGGTTGCGCACGGCTTCTACTCTATCAATAACGGTAGGTTGTGGCAAATGCTCTCCTGTTTTGAAGTAGTGTTTGATTTCATTAAAAATCCATGGATACCCAATAGCAGCGCGACCAATCATGATTCCGTCGATACCGTATTCGTTTTTATATTGCAATGCTTTTTCTGGACTGTTAATGTCTCCATTTCCAAAAATCGGCATGGTGATTCTAGGATTATTTTTGACTCGGGCGATATGCGACCAGTCAGAATGACCTTTATACATCTGGGCACGAGTTCTGGCGTGTATGCTCAAAGCGGCAACACCAATGTCTTGTAAGCGCTCTGCAACCTCATCAATATTGATAGAGTTATCGTCCCAACCCAAACGAGTTTTTACCGTTACCGGCAGATTTGTACTATTTATAACCGCTTTTGTCAAGCGTATCATTAAATCAACATCTTTCAATACTCCGGCTCCGGCCCCTTTGCAAACAACTTTCTTTACGGGACAACCAAAATTAATATCTATAATATCGGGATTTACAGTGGTAACAATTTTAGACGACATCGCCATTGCTTCCTCATCTCCTCCAAAAATCTGGATACCAACAGGGCGTTCATAATCGAAGATGTCTAATTTCATTCGGCTTTTGATGGCGTCACGAATAAGCCCTTCGGAAGAAATAAATTCAGAGTACATCATATCGGCACCATGCATTTTACACAACCTGCGAAAAGGCGGGTCGCTCACGTCCTCCATAGGAGCAAGAAGTAAAGGAAAATCTGGTAATTCTATGTTGCCAATCTTAATCATCTGCTTAAATTTTGTGCAAAATTACGCTTTTTTTGATGAAAGGATGAAATAGTAATGATGAAAGACTTATTACTTAACCAATTAGTTTATGATTTGTGACTTTGAAACTGTTGAATTTACACTATCTTTGCAGATTAATAGCTTTGCGTGAGTGCTAGCAGTGGAAAGCCCGCAATAGAGCGTAGTCCCGAGGTCATTGGACGCAACTTTGCGAGGATCTGAAGCAAATAGCACGACCTTGCTGAAACGGAAGTGAAAGCAAAGTCACGCCCTAAATAAAATTGACATATACAGAAAATGAAACATATACGTAATTTTTGCATTATTGCACATATTGACCACGGAAAAAGCACGCTTGCTGACCGTTTACTTGGCGCTACACAAACCGTTACGGCACGTGAAGAAAAAGCACAGCTG
>JBLIKQ010000068.1:0-13031 GCA_047635475.1 Porticoccaceae bacterium | reverse complement strand
GCGCAAATCACCAAACGATACTCCAGAGAAGACTTAATCAATCGACAAATTGTTGCCGTAGTCAATTTTCCCAAAAAGCAAATTGGCAAATTTATGAGCGAATGCCTTGTCTTGGGTGCAATGGGAGAGGAAGGGGATGTTATTTTATTAGCTCCAGATGTTAAGATTGAGAACGGTTTGCGTATTGGATAGTTTTTGGCTTTAAAGAATGAGATATAATTCTATTCGGGCTCACTTAAAAATTCTCAATCAGCTTTCTTTTGTAATCTGCCAGATACTCATTTTAGTTCTGGTTATAAATCCCAGTTTTTCGTATAATTTGACGGCACCAACATTTGCTTCTGCAACATGTAGGAAAGCTGTTTTGTTTTGTTCAAAAATGACATTTGCTGCATGAGCAACTAGCTGTTTAGCATATTCTTTCCCTCTGTGTTCCGGATGCGTGATAACGGCACTTACTTCTGTAAACGCATCCATTTGCATGCGTTCTCCTGTTATAGAAACCAGTTGGTTATCTTTAAAGATGCCGTAATAATTGCCTAAGTCAGCTGATCTTAATTTGAAATATTCAGGGTAGACAATTTTAACTAGCCCTAGAAGTGCTTCTCTATGACTTTCATCTAGTTTTATAATTTTGTCAGAATAGGTTATTGTTATTTTATTACGAATAATCATTTGGAAACAAAGCAATTCGTCTTTTATTTGTAAAGATTGAGGAATTGTTGGTTTTGCTCCAAATATAAAAAAGGAAGGAACTAATTTGGCGTAGCATACTAAATCTTCTCCATGGTCTTGAGTTTCATTAAAAGCACCAAAAGAGCAATAATCAGGATGATAAAAGTGCGTTTTGTTATAGACTATAGCCAGTTTTTTATGGCTTTCTGCCAAGGAATACCAAACGGGATTGTCTAATTTTTGTTGTTCGTTCATGATTGAAATTCAGGTCATTTTTATTTTTCTACCCGGTTTTTATTACTGGATACAATCAAGTTAGCGCTTTGTTTGTTTGTCATTACGACGCAGCAGAAATCACATTAACTGCTCTAGTTATATGATTTCTTCCGACAGTCGAAATGACAAGTTCAATATAATTTGTCGCCAATGGAATAAGAAGATGAATTGTTAATGCAATAATTAATTCTTTAATTTTCATTCAATTTTTTGTGATACTTCCACCATTTCATATCTAAATACTTCTTTTTTATGATGTGATTTTATAAAAATTTGTTCAACTAACTAAAAACGAATAATTAATAAGTAATCACTCAATGGGTAAGCTATCAATCTGTCCCCATTCTGTCCAAGAACCGTCGTAAACTGCTTTGGGGTTATTATTCCCTATCAGTTTATAAGCAATCAAATCGATACAAGCCGTCACTCCAGAGCCGCAACTAAACAGCAAGGGCTTATTGCCTTGCGGCAGTATTGCTGCTAATTCTTCCTTGGGTAAAAATTTACCGTCACGTAAAAGTCTGCTGTAAGAAATATTGATAGATCCCGGGATATGTCCGCTTCGTAGTCCTTTCCTAGGCTCTTCAGTTTCTCCCAGAAAACGATCTTCTGATCGCGCATCAATCAATACTGCTTCTTTGGTTTCTATATTCTCTAGAATTTGCTCCTTTGTTTTTAGTAGTTCCGGTTTGAATTTCGATACAAAATTTCCTAAAGTATAAACTCGTTTTTTAATTTTTTCTACCGCATAACCCTGCTTTGCCCATTCCGGTAATCCGCCGTCCAAAACCCAGACGTTTTTATGTCCCATGATTTTAAACAACCACCAGGCTCTTGGACTGGAGTAAATCCCTAAACTGTCATAAACGACGATTTTACTTTCGTTGTTGATACCCAGTTTTCCCGCCGCTTTTGCGAAAACTTTGGGAGTGGGTAATGTATTAGGTAAGGGATTAGTATTATCGCTAAAATCGTTTTTGATGTCAAAATACCGAGCGCCCTTAATTTGGATGTCTTGAAATTGGGATTCCACTTTTTCTTGGTTCAGTTGTTGACTGGCGTCAAGTACAATTAAATCCGAATCATCAAGATGCTCATGAAGCCATTTTATGGATACTATAAGGTTTTTCATTTTCTGTTTATTTGAAAGATTTCGTTTTGGCGCGTTTGTTCCATTTCCAGATTTCAATCCAGCCTACCGAAACACTGCTTACCAAAATACAAATTCCGATTTGATTGAGATTTAACGGAAGAACATCAAAAAATTGAGAGATAGGAGTAACGTAAATAATTAGTACTAGCATTAGAAGTGTTGCTGAATTAGCAAATACCATCATGTTATTCTTGTTTTTTAGTGAAGTGAAAACGGAATAATAGAACGATCGATTAACCAATGACAGGATAATATTCGAAAAAACTAAAGTTGTAAAAACCATGGTTCGGGTTAAATTCTCGTCTCCCCCATTTTGCACTGTTAATTGATATACAAACAATATTCCTATCGTAATTACAATTCCTTGTATGATGCTTATCCCCATCTCTTTCAATGATAAAAATGTGCTACCTAACTGCCGGGGTTTTTGCAGCATACTATTTTTTTCTTCGGGTTCATTTTCATAGACAATAGAACACATTGGACCCATAATTAATTCGAGAAAAATGACATGTATGGGCGTAAAAATATCTGGATAAACCCAACCAAAAAATAGGGGTAGGGAAACCGCGAGAATAATTGGGATGTGTATGGAAACAATATACTGTACTGCTTTTTTAAGATTCGTATAAATTCGGCGTCCAGCCGCAACAGCTATTACCATTTTAGATAAATCATCATCCACCAGAATTAAATCGGCAGCTGTTTTTGCAATGTCAGTTCCTTTTTTCCCTATTGCGATGCCAATATGAGCTGCTTTTAGCGCTGGTCCGTCATTTACTCCGTCGCCAACCATTACTACGATTTGCCGGTCTTTTTTTAGGGCATTCACAACCGCCAGTTTGGCGTCTGGAGACATACGTGTCATCAGCGTAGTGCTGTGAATTGCTTTTAGCATTTCGACATTTTCGAGCTGCATGACTTCCTCACCTTCCAGAACGCTGGTGGCTTCTTTGATTCCTACTTTTTTAGCAATGGCCTTGGTAGTAATACTGTTGTCTCCGGTGATCACTTTTACTTCGATTCCCGCATCATAAAATTGCTGTATTACGTGTTCAATGTTGGCTTTTGGAGGGTCATAGAAAACTACTAGTCCTGCAAAAATGAAAGTAAGATCTTGTTGGTTTTCTGGATATTCGTTTCCTTTGTATTCAGAATAACCCACGCCAAGAATGCGGTAGCCTTTCGAAGCTAAACTATCTGTTTTTTTGTATATTCTTGCTTTTTCTTTGGGGTTGAGGTTGCAGACCTTTATTATGGTTTCGGAACCACCTTTAGCGGCAATGATGCGCTTACCTTCGTTATTTTGAAAAACATGCGTCATCATTGGCGGCTTTCCTTCAAGTGGATATTCATGCACCATAGAAAAGGCTCGTCTATCGTCAGCAGCTGCTACTTTTTCATACTCCCGATGCAAACTTTTTTCCATTGGATCAAAAGCAACGGGTTCACTCGCCCACATGGCAATTTCAATTACTTTTATAGCTTCTTCATTTTTCCAATCTTCCTGTTCATATAGATGGTCGTTGCTGAAAGCATAAACGGATTGCAGACTCATTTTGTTTTCAGTGATAGTTCCCGTTTTGTCGGTGCAAATAATCGTCGCACTCCCTAAGGTTTCCACTGTTCTAATTTTTTTGACAATAACACCCTCTTTCATCAATCTCCAGGAACCCAAAGCCATAAAAGTGGTGAAAGCAACTGGGATTTCTTCGGGAAGAATGGACATGGCCAATGTCAAACCTTTTAATAAACTATTTAATAGGTCATGTGTTCGCCAAAAATAGACAGCCCAAACCAACAGAAAAATGATAATGCCTATTATAGCCATTCCTTTTATAAATTTTTCGATTTGTACTTGCAGTGGTGTGGCTTCTTCTTTAATACTCAGTAAGGAGCTTCCCAATTTTCCAATTTCAGTTTCAGGTCCAATTTTACGCACTCTATAAACAGCTAGTCCTGATGCGACCAAGGTTCCGCTATAAATAGTTTTGTTTTCTGCTTTTTCTGATTTAAAAAGGGCGTAGGCTTCGCCAGTAAGTGCAGATTCATTGACCGAGAAATCATTGCTATGGACTATTTCCCCATCTGCGTTTATGGTGTTACCTTCTTTAGCGATTACAAGATCATTGACAACAATCTCTTTCGTAGGAATTTTTTTCTCTACTCCATTTCTATAAACGGTACTTAGTGGTTCGGTCAATTTTTCTAGAGCTTCCAGGGCTTTTCGGCTTCGGTTGTCTTGGTAAAAAGAAATTCCAGACACGGCGATTATAGCAGCGAGCATAAAGTAAGCTTCGTTATTTTGGCCCAAAATAAAATAAATGATAGCTACCGCAATCAATAACGACAACATCGGTTCTTTGAATAGATCAAAAAGGGCTAGCCACCATCTGTGCTTTTGCTTGTAGACCTGTATATTATTACCAAATTCTTCCCTTGAGGCTTTAACTTCAATATCGGTCAAGCCAATAATGCTGTCGGGAATATTTATTTTTTTGGACATCAAAAGTAATTTGAGTAGATAGATCCAAATATAAGATATTTAGTTTTATTAAAAGTGTTGTTCTTTTGTGTTTTATAAATCAAACAGAAAATTGTTTTGGAATTTAGGCAGTATTTATTTTCTTTCGTAGGGCATGATAACAAAATTAAAACACTTTCTATTCCGGTGACGAGAAAAGTTACATTTGATTCAAATCGATACCAAATCAGTCCTGCAAAGGAGTTTACTACCATAGTGCAAACGCATTGAAAAGCAGAATAAGTGCCAATGGTCGTAGCGATGTCTTTCTCGACCGTAATGGCAGCAATCCATGCTTTCGAAGCTCCTTCGGTCGCTGTGGCATAAATTCCATAAGGAGAAAAGAGTCCGATGAAAACATAGGTGTTGTGACTAAACCCTGATTCCAGAAATCAACATTTTGTTTAAGCCGATTCTGTCTGCCAATATTTCTAAAGAGATGGCAAATACAGCATAAATAAGATTATCAAAGGTGCAAATACAAATGATGATGGTATCGCTTGACCCGGATTGCTTTGCTTTGAGTAGATGGAAAACATCAGAGCTGTTAAATAAGCTGAAAGCTAGAATTCCGATAGCCACTTTGCGATACATGATGGGACTCGTTTTTCAATACTGAAGAAAGTCGAAAAAATGATTTGGTTGCTACTTTATAAGGATTTTTCTCTTTTTGTCCTTCAACAAAAAAGAGGTGTTCACGGCAAGAAGTCCAGATATGAACGCTATGTAAAACAAAGTTTTATAATCTTCTGGGTAGAAATAAGAATGATTTATATAATGAATCCAAACGTATCTAAAAGAAGGAGAACAGTCCACAATTGGTTATTGAAGTTTTAAAAAAGATATTTAAAAGTAGAGATAGAAAATAGCAATTATGATTCTGTCATTTTTGTTAAATTTAATGCTTAAAACACCGATACATTCATGTTTTAGCGAATACTTTCAAAAACATATTTTAGGGACAATATTTATTGACTTAAAGGAGTAAAAAAACAGAGCCTAATACCTTATAATTTTGCCTTATTTAATATATTTGTGGTGAATTTAATAATCAATACAAATGAAAGCAGTTTATATAATTTTTAGTGCAGTTGACCAGAATTCATCAAGCCAAGAAAACAATATTGATGATGCAAAAGTCTTCATAGACGAAATTAGTGGTTCAGTAAAATTTAGTGATAGAACTGAAGGAAAGAAGTTAATGCTAGAGATTAAGAATGGAAATATCTCAGAATTATATGTTCATTCAATTGATAGACTTGGAAAGAATACTATCGATATTTTAAGTACAATTAACCTTGTCACTTCATATGGTTGCAATGTTATTTCAGAGAAAGAAGGATTACAAATGTTAATTGATGGTAAAGAAAATCCAATTGCAAAAATGATGATTGGCATTCTATCAACATTGTCAGATAAAGCACTTAAAGAATGGAAGGATTATTAGGCCTACACCAAGTACTTTATAAATGTTGTACTTTTTGAGTAGATAAAGGGATTAAATTATAAACAAGATGTTAAGACGATTTGGAGTATAGCATCAACTTTTAATATAATTTCAAATTAATGGAAGCCCTTTTGGTGCAGCTCTTGGGCAACCTAATAAAATTGGAAGGTACTTGGCGAGATAAATTAAGTCAATAAATATGTTGGCGTTGCCTTTATAAATTTAGTGTGCCAGACAAAATTAAAATTTTTCTGCAAACCAGCTAATATTTACTTTTAGCAAGTAGCGTTTTTAAATTCATATAGGTAGAACAAATCTGTATAAGCATGATGTATATTTAAATTTATCAATCTTTGGTTTAGAATTAAACACTAATGCTAAATCTGTTTTATTATTATTTTTACATGTTAAATCTAATTTTGCAGCTAAAATCATAAGCATTCTATTAAACTTCATTATGCGGATTTCTAATAGGTAGCTGATTCATTAAGTCTACTTTTTAACTTTCCGTCGCACTACGATTTTTTGCTTTTTATAAAGCTTCTCGCAAAGCAGAGGAGGGTTTGTATTGGGAAGACGTTTAGCAATTTGATTTTTTCTTGTAAAATGACGCCCAATGAGCAAATATTGTGGCCTCTGCAGCTGTAATTCCCATATATATCTCTTTAGCAGCTTCTACATCCGAAATATCAAACTTAGGAAAATATAAATCTTTAGAGAATTAAGATCTAGTATTTATTTTTATTGGTTCTCAATCCCATTTATCTTTATGAGAATCAATTACTTATTTAATTGTTTTTTAACGCGATAAAAGTCCAATTCTATCACTATTGTATTTTATTGCACATTCTATTTAGTAAGTGAAAAGTCTTGAAATTTCTCTTCTTTTGGTCTTATTATTATTGGCGAAGCCTTGCGAATGGGTTACAATGTTTTTTTTCGTTTTAATATCCTTGCTATGGTTTAATTTAATCTTTCCTTTAAACGGCCGTGTATACTCTTTCATCTTTTATGTCTTTAGATTAAATACATCTTAGATAGGTCAAAAAAAATATTTTCCTAAAGCAGTCAACTGTGCGTGCAAAAAAAATCTACAGTGGATAGGTAGAAACAGCCGTCGTGGGTTTATATATCGCTAAAGGCATAACCAATTTGGACAAAAGGAACTCTCTCTGCCCCGTTACGACGAAGCGTTTTCTAAAATAGTCTTTACTGAGCTTAGATATCGCCTCGGCAAGGCCGTTAGGATACCACTGAGTACAATTGTAAAACCAATGGATTTTAAATTGATAGGCATAATGGGGTACAGCATTTCGCGGGCTGCATCAGTAAACAAGCTGATTTATTATAAAATCCAGATGCTATGGCTGGCATTTTTCAAAATTACGGTTGATTGCTAATGGCCATAGAAATGGAAATAAAAAGTCTGAAAACCAATTGATTTTCAGACTTTTTAAAGTTTCTGGGTCACTGTGTTTAAAAATATTCTTATTTTAAAGCTTCAGCTTTATCCGTTGATTTTTCAAGTTCTTTAGTTTGGTGTATAACCATCTGTGGAAATGGAATTTCAATTCCTTCTTTATCAAAGGCTACTTTTAATCTTTTGCGTAGCTCCCCGGTAATCGCCCATTGCATGCTAGGTAATGTTTCGCCTAATATTTTTATTATAATGGAAGAATCTGCAAAATCGTTCACGCGCAAAAACTGAGGGACAAGGATGATAGAGTCTTTCCATAATGGATCATGAGCTAGTTCAGTTCCGGTCCTGTTTATTACCGCGATGACATGTTCTAAATTCGAACTATATCCGACGCCTACATCCAGATTAATACGGGAAAAGTCTTTAGAAAAATTAGATACTTTTTTTATTTCTCCGTGGGGTATATGGTGAACTGTTCCATCAAGATCTCTTAAAGTCGTTTTTCTCAAGCTGATTTCTTGGACTGTACCGCTAGCATTGTCAAAACTCACCACATCACCTATCCGGTATTGGTTTTCAAGAATAATAAAAAGACCAGAGATGATATCGCGAATAAGGTATTGTCCTCCAAAACCAAATGCCAAGCCGACGATTCCAGCTGCGGCCAAAATAGGAGCGATTTCTATACCAAATTCTTGAAGCACCATTAAGCCAGTAATAGTCAGCAATGCAATATTTGCTGTGGCATTAAATATTTGGATTAAGGTGTTTTCCCGTTTTTCTTCGGCCTCTTTAGAAGAAATTCCATCTGGTCTAACGGCTATTCGAACTGCTTTATCGATGAACGAAGTGATCACTTTATTGAGAATTAAAGCTCCTACAACGAGAAGCACGATTTTAAGTCCGCTTGATAAAAGCCAAGGGATGATTAGGTCGGCATATTCTTCTGTATATTTCAATGCAATTTCGTTCATGAATAATGTGTTTTAATTAATAATTTTGGTGAAACAAAAAAATCCAAAAACCATATGATTTTTGGACTTTTTTATTTTTGTGTAAAGGGGTTGCATAAAAGATTAAATATCATCAAAATCAATATCAATAAAATTTGATATTTTTGGTGCTTCTTCTTCAGTGACTACTTTTTCAGTAGGATATTCTTTTTTGAAATCTTTTTGATGTCTTTCTGATATTACTTCTTCACCTTTATGGTTCAGAACATATGAAGTCAGTTCACTAAGAATTTCTGAGAAAGCTACAAAATCTTCTTTATACAAATATATTTTGTGTTTCTTGAAGTGAAATGATCCATCTTCTTCGGTAAATTTTTTACTTTCAGTAATCGTTATATAATAATCATCAGCTTTTGTAGCTCTAACATCAAAAAAGTATGTTCTTCTTCCCGCACGTAAAACTTTAGAAAATATCTCCTCTTTTTCTAACATATCATTTTCTCTCATAATCGTTTCAGTCAATTTATTGTTATTAAATCTTAATCAAAAATCCTAAAAATATATTTATTAAACAACAATTAAAGCAATTCTTTTTCGGAAAGTTGTTTTAAATATAGGGAAGCATAATAACCTTCCTGATTTATCAACTGGTTATGAGACCCTTGTTGGATAATTTTTCCATCTTCCAGAATGATAATTTTATGTGCGTTTTTGGCGGACGACACTCTATGACTCACAATAATTGTTGTTTTGTCTTTGCAAATTTTATTGAGATTGTTCAGAATAGACTCTTCAGTTTCGGTGTCAACTGCTGACAAACAGTCGTCAAAAAGTAAAATCGGTGGATTCTTTATAATAGCTCTGGCTATGGAAACCCTCTGTTTTTGACCTCCTGATAATGTTATTCCTCTTTCGCCCAGAATGGTGTCGTATTGCTTGTTAAAGCCTATGATGTTTTCATGTACAACTGCGTTTTTAGCTGCTGTAATAACTTCGTCCATGCTCGCGTCTTCTTTACCAAATTTAATATTATTCCTAATCGAGTCGGAAAATAAAAAGGCATCCTGTGGCACGATTCCGATACTGTTTCGTAAATCAAAAAGGTTTAATGTGCTGATTTCATTATCGTCAACTTTGATTTGGCCTTCAGTTACATCATACAAACGTGAAATAAGCGATAGAATAGTTGACTTTCCAGAACCTGTTTTTCCAAGTATGGCTAAAGTTTCTCCTTTTTTTACAGTAAAAGAAATATTTTGGATTGCTTCTATATTGGTGTCTTCATAAGTGTAGCTTACATTTTCGAATGAAATCGAGCCGTTAACAATAGAATGGTCTGGATTTTTGTTTTTAATTTCCGGTTCAATTTTAAGGAATTCGTTAAGCCGTTTTTGTGATGCTTCTGCTTCTTGGACCATAGATGAAATCCAACCTAATGACGCCACAGGCCAAGTAAGCATGTTGACATATAAAATGAATTCAGCAATTGTACCGATACTTTCGATCCTTCCGTCAATATACATTAGCCCCCCAAAATAAATGACTACCAGATTACTAATGCCGATAAGACCCAGCATTAGTGGGCCAAACAAAGATTGTACTTTGGCCAAATTTAAACTCTTTCTTTTACTTTCTTTAGCAAGGTTCACCATATTGTTTTGGTGTTGGTCTTCTAGCGAGTAGGCTTTTATTACGCGGATTCCAGAAAATATTTCTTGGGTAAAGCTGGATACTTTTGATAGATATTGCTGGAAAACAGTACTCCTCTTATTGATTTCAGAACTTAGTTTGTAAATCCCATAGGACAAAAGCGGTAAGGGGAGAATGGTGTATATAGTTAATCTAGGGGATACATTGTACATGTATGCAATAACAATCGTAAATCGGATAATGGTATTTATCGTATACATTACAGCGGGTCCAACATACATTCTTACTTTTGAAACATCTTCGCTTATGCGACTCATGAGATCACCAGTACGATTTTTTTTGTAGAAATTTTGGGATAAGTTTTCATACTGTCTAAACACCTCATTTTTTAAATCAAATTCAATATGTCGTGACATTACAATTAGAGTTTGTCTCATCAAAAAGGTAAGAAATCCAGCGATGATTGTGGTAGCAATAATCAATAAAATGTTAGAAGTCAACTCTTCGCGAATCACTGAGCTGGCGATGCTTTTGTCTTCAGAAAATGATTCGATGACCTTGAAAGATTTGCCTATCAGTTTTGGGGTGAACAGCATAAAGATTTGCGCAATTATGGTAAATACTATTCCTAGCAAAAAGCTGTATTTATATTTGACGAAATATTTGTTTAAATAAAGTAATTCTTTCATTGTTTTAAGGTATTCTATATTGCAATAGTTTTTTTGAGTATCAATTGATTGTTATTAAATGTAAAGGTTTACTCTAACCTTATAATTATCAAAGCACTAATTTTATTTGTCTGTTTCGAAAAAATTTAAATATCAACCATTATAAAAGTTAACGTTATTAATGCAGTTTTTGCAAATTGAAAGAGGTTCAAAACACGGATTCGGCAAATGGGTAATTATCATTTAGTGATTACCAACAGATTGTGTTTTAAAGCGACAAAGATACGGGTTTAAAAGTAATTATCGTTGCTCATAATTCGGTTATGGGAGCTGTTTTGAGAGGAGCAACAATGTATAATTATGCTTTCTAATAAGCTGCCTAAAATTAGATGTTGCGTCTTTCGCATAGACTGGTTTCCAGATCAGTTATTATAAGAAAGCATGGCTTGTTTTAAAGCAACCGTTGGATGCTGATCATAGACTACTTTTAAAATAACTAATTATATATTTTATTTTCAAGGATGAAATTCTTATTTTTGCAAAATAATTAATAAAAGTTCTTACAAAGGTGGTAAATAGAAGACACATACGCGTAAAAGTAATGCAATCCATTTATGCGATGCATCAAAACGGTTCTGATAACTTAGAGAAAGAAGAAAAATTTCTTTTTTACAGTATCGACAATATTCAAGATTTATACCTGACTATGGTTTCCTCACTTCTGGAAATTTGTAAACGAGAAACTATCTTTCTTCATAAATCAAGTCTTAAGCATCTTGCAACACCTGAAGAGCGCAAACCCAACGAAAAGTTTATCAAAAACAGTATTTTTCAAATTCTTGCTGAAAACAATTCTCTTAGTATTGCTATGGAGAGTCGTAAAATTGATGCTTGGACTTTAAATGACGACTATATTTTGTTATTGCTGAATGCCATAAAAGCAAGCAAGTTATACACTGATTACATGAGTAATCCTATAGGTTCTTTTGAAGAGGACAGACAGCTTATAGCTGATTTGTTTTTGGAAGTAATTGTGCCGAATGAAAAGCTGTACGAATTCTTGGAAGATGACAAGCTGACTTGGATTGATGATATTCCATTAGTCAATACTCATATCATGAAGCAGCTGAAGGCTATGAAGCCGATCATGGATGATAACTTCACGGTTCCTAAAGTGTACAAGGATAGCGAGGATAAGGCGTTCGTTAAGGATTTGTTTAGAAAAACAGTTTTAAACGAAGCGGAATTAGCAAAGGAATTTGTTGACAAAACCCCAAACTGGGATAGCGATAGAATTGCTGAGGTAGATACAATTATTTTAAAAATGGCTATTTGTGAATTTTTAAAATTTCCTTCAATTCCTTTTAAAGTGACTTTAAATGAATATTTAGAACTTGCCAAAGAGTATTCTACGCCAAAAAGCAGTATTTTTATCAACGGTATTTTAGATAACTTAGTTAAAGAGCTGGAAGCCAACAAAAAAATGATTAAGACCGGTCGCGGATTAATGTAATAGTAATAAATAAAAAAAAAGAATTAAAATTATGGAACAATTAACTCAATTTGCCCCTTTTCTATTAATGTTTGTAGTAATCTATTTCTTTATGATTAGACCACAACAGAAAAAAGCAAAAAGTGAAAAAGAATTTGAAAGCACTTTAAAAGTTGGTGATAAGATTGTTACTAAAAGTGGTCTTCATGGAAAAGTTTCAGAGCTTGCCGATACTACTGTTGTAATCGAAACTATGGCTGGAAAATTAAAAATGGAGCGCTCTGCAATTTCTATGGAAATGAGTGCTACAGTGGCAAAAAAATAATGTTTTTTTAAGCTTATAAAAAAGTCCCATTCGGAATCTAATTCTGAATGGGATTTTTTTTGATCTTTGGATTCCAATTATTTTCTTTTTTTAGCTTTTGGCTGCTCTAAACCAAAGTTTGGCATCGTCGTTAACTCAGCAATTTTCACGATTACTTCCACTGCTTTTTGCATACTTTCTACTGGAACATATTCATATTTGCCATGAAAATTATGTCCGCCAGCAAAAATATTTGGACAAGGCAATCCTTTATATGACAATTGACATCCATCAGTTCCGCCGCGTATTGGTTTTATTATGGGCTTGATGTTGACCTGCTTCATCGCTTTTTCGGCGATATCTACAATATACTTTACTGGGACAACTTTTTCCTTCATATTGTAATACTGATCGTTAATCTTAGTAACTACTATATCTTCTCCAAACTGTTTAGCAAACTTCTTATTAA
>JBLIKQ010000067.1:0-13088 GCA_047635475.1 Porticoccaceae bacterium | reverse complement strand
GATTATATAGGTTTTGGTATCAGCTTCACTTATCGAGAAATAGCCCAAAGGATAATCGTCTGGATTTGTAGTATTAATAATATTTCCTCTCACTGTTGATGGTGGGGATTGAAACGGACTACCACCAGTGCTTCCGGCAACGCTTATCAATACATTCATATAATTATAATACTGTTTAGACACCCCATAGTGAGTGACTGTAACTTTATCTCCAATTTGTAAATCATCACTTTGTGAAACGCTGAAAAATTTATTTCCTTGAAAAAAAGTATCATCATCAGCATAAAAATTCTGTTTCGCAGCGTTGGAGTAATTGTACCTATATAAATAGTAGTTGGTTTCATCTGCAGGATCTGTATAGTATGTTTTAATTTCTACGTCTGTTCCTGTAAAGCCACCCTCATTATTTTGAATAATCTCACTAATCGGAGCGACTGATTTTAAAGTTTCGGTTGCATTGTAGGTAGAACCATTGTTGATAATTGTTAAAGTATAAGCTTCGTTAACGACAGGTATGAAGTTATAGCAAGCATATATTCCTGTATTTGAAGTCTCTGTAAAGTAAAAGATCATGTTTGACCTGTTTTTTATAGTTACTATTGCTCCTGAAACTGTTAGGATTTGATCGCTGTAGTAGCTTGTGGTGGTAGTTAATTTAATTTTTTGTTCCTGACCAGTTGTACCCTTTTGCCAATTTATAGAAGCTTCTATAACTAGTTTTGGAGCCTCGGTTTTTAAATCGATGCTAACCACGTCTTCACAGCCATTAAACAAAACAGCAAGTATGAGTACTAAAAAAATATTTATTTTTTTCATCTGATTAGAATTTGAAGTTATAACTTACCGCTGGAACGATACCAAAAATTGATGTTCTTACCGCTTCGTTATTTCCAGTATCCACATTTTCTTTAAAACTGATAGAGGCTGCGTTTCTGCGGTTATATAAATTGTAAATACTAAAAACCCATTCGGCCTTCCAGTTTCTGTCATTATTTTTACGTGGTGTTAATGTTGCGGCAATGTCTAGATGATGATAGGTTGGTAGGCGATTTTCATTTCTCAACCCATAACTTGGAACTGTAATACCGAGGTAATCATACTGCCCTGTTGGATAAGTGACTGGTTGTCCACTTTGTAATGAAAAATTGGCTCCAAAAGACCATTTTTCGTTTAAGTTGTAGGAACTGGTAACGGCAATGTTATGTAGTTTATCATAAACAGAATTGTACCATTGCCCGTTATTAATACCTGATTCTAATGCTGTTCTTCCAGGAGTTTGCTGCTCAGATTTAGATAAGGTATACGATATCCATCCGTTCAATTTCCCTTCGTTTTTTCGGAACATTAATTCTAATCCATAGGATCTTAATTGGCCGTTAAGAATTATTTGTTCTATTGCTTTGTTGGCAATCAAATCGGCGCCATCGATGTAATCTAACCTGTTTTGTACTTTTTTATAATATGTTTCTACCTCAAGGGAATACATTTTATCACTGAAGTTTTTAAAATATCCAAGAGCAATTTGGTCAGCAATTTGTGGCTTGATGTAGTTGTCACTTGGTGTCCAAACATCAAGCGGAGTAGGAGATGAAGTATTTGAGATTAATTGTAAATACTGTGCCATTCTATTGTAACTCGCTTTTACAGATTGGTCGTCATTGATTTTATAAGCAATAGAAAAACGAGGCTCTAGGTTGTTGTAGCTTTTAATCGTTTTATTTTTGCCATAGAATTGAGTGCTTATCGGAGTAGCCTTTTCATACAGCTGTAAATCAGTGTTGAAGGTGATAGGGGTGTTATCTGTATAATTATTTACTGTAGATTGCCCTAAGCGATAAAACAGACTGTAACGTAAACCATAGGCTAAAGATATTTTTTTCGAAATTTCCTGCTCAGCGCTTAGGTATAAAGCCGGTTCAAACGCGTATTTTTTGTCCAATTGGTCAAAATTAAATCCGGAATTCGCATCAGAAGGTCGAATAGTTCCAGGATTGAAGTCGTAATAAATCGCGTTTATTCCAAAATTTAATTTGAAGTTATCGGAAATATAATTCTTGAAGTCGTATTTTATATTATAGTTCCGAATCCCTGAATCCCATTTGAAACCTACAAAATCGAGGTCTAGTCCGTAGTAATAATCACTATATATAAGAGATAAATTAGAAAACAATTTATCTGAAAACAGATGGTTCCAGCGTAAGTTTAAAGTTGAGTTGCCGTAGATATTAGTGAACCTTTTATTCAGGCTAAAAACATCTCTACCAAAATATCCCGACAAATATAAGTTGTTATTTGGGTCTAATTTATAACTCAGCTTAGCATTCAAATCATAAAAGTAAGCAGAGTTGTCTTTTTGATCTTCGGATAGTTTTAAGAATAAATGGGCATAGGAGCTTCTTCCACCGAAGAGGAAAGAACCTTTGTCTTTTACTAAAGGACCTTCGGCCAAAACTCTGCTAGAGATCAACCCAATTCCTCCATTTACATGAAAACCTTTACTGCTGCCGTCTTTTTGGTAAATGTCTAAAACAGACGACGCTCTTCCTCCATAACGAGCTGGAATTCCTCCTTTGTATAGCGTTAAATCTTTTATTGCATCAGGATTGAAAACGGAGAAAAAACCAAATACGTGTGAGGAATTAAAGATGGTAGCTTCGTCTAATAAAATTAAATTTTGGTCGGCACCGCCACCACGCACGTTGAAACCAGAAGCTCCTTCACCAGCATTAGTGACTCCGGGAAGTAATAAAAGTGACTTTATTATATCTACTTCCCCAAGAACTACAGGCATTTTTTTTATGGAACTAATGGATAGCTTATTGAGGCTCATCTCTGGAGAACGGATATTACTGCTAGAGTTTTGACCAGAAATAATAACCTCTTGTAAGACTTCGCTGCTATCGAATAAGTTAAAGTTGGTTTTCGTATCTTGATAGAGTATTACTTTTTTAGTAATGGTTTGAAAACCTATATAGCTGATTTCTATATTATAATTGGCTTTAGGAAGTGTAATGGAATAAAAACCATACTCATTGGTACGGGTGACCGATTTTATTTCCGGGATAAACACATTTACTCCGATGAGAATTTCGTTATTTTTACCATCGGTAATTATTCCGCTTAGAGTAAATTTTTCTTGTGAAAAAGAAGAAATAGTGATTAAAAGAAAGACAAAAAGGAAGCTATATTTTTTAGAAATCATTTCTTATATTTTGAATTACAAATTTGGCAAAAAGAGGAGTAAATTGCTACTAAACAATGGTTAAAATAGTATTAATAAAAAAAGACAACCGTTTCCAGTTATCTTTTCTACATTAGGATAGCAATTAAAATCAAATTAAGCGATTTTAGCTAATATAGCGTTTAACGTTGCACTTGGACGCATTGCTTTGCTTGCTAACTCTGCATTTGGTTGGTAATAACCGCCAATATCTTGTGGTTTCCCTTGTGTTCCTATTAATTCCTCGTTAATTTTCGCTTCATTTTCTTCCAATTCTTTTGATATTGGAGTAAAAATAGTTTGTAATGGACCGTCTTTAGTTTGAGCCGCTAATGCCTCAGCCCAATACATCGCAAGATAGAAATGTGAACCACGGTTATCAATTTTTCCTATTCTGCGTGCAGGTGATTTGTCTTTTTCCAAGAATTTTTCTGTAGCTAAGCCTAAAGTTTCTGATAAAACTAAAGCTTTTGGATTATTGAATACACTACCTAAATGTTCTAATGAAACTGCTAATGCCAAGAATTCCCCTAGTGAATCCCAACGTAAATAACCTTCTTTAGTAAATTGCTCTACGTGTTTTGGAGCAGACCCACCAGCGCCAGTTTCAAACATTCCACCACCGTTCATCAAAGGAACGATCGATAACATTTTTGCTGAGGTTCCTAATTCAAGAATTGGAAATAAATCGGTTAAGTAATCACGTAATACGTTTCCGGTTACAGAGATTGTGTCTAATCCTTCTTTTGTTCTTTCTAATGTGAAATTAGTTGCTTCGATTGGATTTAGAATTCTGATATCTAAGGCTGCTGTATCGAAGTCTTTTAAGTATGTTTTTACTTTTTCAATTACTTTTCTGTCATGCGCTCTATTTTCATCTAACCAAAATACGGTTGGTACATTAGCAGCACGCGCTCTGTTTACTGCTAGTTTTACCCAGTCCTGAATAGGAGCATCTTTTACTTGACACATTCTAAAGATGTCGCTTGCTTCAACAGCTTGTTCCATCAAAACTGTTCCTTTGGTATCTACGACACGTACAACTCCATCTGCAATCATTTGGAATGTTTTATCATGAGAACCATATTCTTCCGCTTTTTGTGCCATCAAGCCTACATTTGGAACACTCCCCATCGTTCTTGGGTCAAAAGCACCATGTTTCTTACAGAATTCAATAGTAGCTTCGAAAACTCCAGAATAACAACGGTCTGGAATTAATGCGATTGTATCTTGTTGTTTTCCTTCTACATTATACATCTGTCCTGAAGTACGAATCATCGCAGGCATAGAAGCATCAACAATTACATCAGAAGGAACATGAAGATTTGTAATGCCTTTGTCTGAATTTACCATCGCTAGGTCAGGTCCGTTTTCAATTGCATGATTGATGGCTGATTCTATTTCTGCTTGTTTAGGCTGTCCTGCAATTTTTGCATAAACATCACCTAAGCCATTTCTGGTGTCAACATGTAGTTCTTTAAAAACAGTAGCGTATTTTTCGAAAACATCTTTGAAAAAAACTTCAACAACGGCGCCAAAAATAATTGGATCCGATATTTTCATCATTGTCGCTTTCAAATGTACCGAAAACAAAACGTTTTCTTTTTTAGCCTCATCTACTGTTTTAGCTACAAAAGTTTTCAAAGCTTTTAGGCTCATAACCGAAGTGTCTATTATTTCGCTTGCTTTCAATGCTGTACTTGCTTTCAAAACGCGAGTAGTTCCATCGTTGCCTATAAACTCAATTTTTACGTCAGTTGCCTCTGGAATAGTTAACGACTTTTCAGTTCCGTAAAAATCGCCATTTTCCATTGTAGCCACTTTTGTTTTTGAGTTAGGAGACCAAAGCCCCATGGAGTGTGGGTGAACTTTTGCGAAGTTTTTAATTGCTTTTGGAGCTCTACGATCTGAATTTCCTTCACGTAAAACAGGGTTTACAGCAGAGCCAAGAACTTTAGAATATTTTGATTTAATTCCCTTATCTTCATCATTTTTAATGTCTTCCGGGAAATCAGGTATTTTGTATCCGTGTGCTTGTAATTCCGCAATAGCCTCTTTTAATTGAGGAACCGAAGCGGAAATATTAGGTAATTTGATAATGTTTGCTTCAGCGGTCGTAACTAATTTTGCAAATTCAGATAAAGTATCAGGAACTCTTTGCTCTTCAGTTAGGAATTCAGGGAAGTTGGCCAAAATTCTGGAAGCGAGAGAAATATCTTTAGTCTCTATTTCAATGCCTGCCGTAGCGGTAAAATCTTTAACAATTGGTAAAAAAGAATAGGTCGCTAACAATGGCGCCTCATCAGTTAAGGTGTAAACAATTTTTGATTTTTGTGTCATTTTTATATTTTTATAATCGTATCCTTCAAGAACAGGATGTGAAATGTGTATTATGCTAAAAATTAAGCGGAACAAATATATGAAAATCAGACCGAAGTTAGTGCGGGTTATAGATAGAAATATAGCAATGATGGGTTTACTTAACTAGTTAAACTAAAATTGTTACTTCTTGTAAGTCTTTTTCTCGTTAATAGAAAAACTTAATTTTTTTAAAAAAAAAGCATAAAAAAAGTCCTGACACTGTCGGGACTTTTATGATAAAGAAATATTTGACTATCTTCTTTTGTCTTTAATTTTTGCTTTTTTACCAGTAAGTTCTCTAAAGTAGAAAATTCTAGCTCTACGAACAGCACCTTTTTTGTTGATTTCAATTTTTTGTAAAGCTGGCAAGTTTACAGGGAAGATACGTTCTACACCTACAGAACCTGACATTTTACGAATTGTAAAAGTTTCTGTGTTACCAGAACCTCTTCTTTGGATAACAACTCCTTTAAAAAACTGTGTTCTCGTTTTTTCACCCTCTTTAATTTCGTAGTATACAGTGATTGTATCTCCAGCTCCGAATACAGGAAAATCTTTTCTAGGTACTAATTCGTCTTGAACGAATTTCATTAAATCTGCCATAATAATTCTTATTATTGATTTTCATCAAATCAACATTCACGGATTTCGCCAGAGGTTGGTCTAAAGTGGCGGCAAAAATAGAAAATTATTTTGAATTATAAATTATAAATTTAAAATAATTTATATCCTTATTTTAGCAATTTAGAATTTTAAAGTCAACATTTATTTCTCTTCCAATAAATCAGGACGTCTTGTTTTTGTGTGTTCGTAAGACATTTCTTCTCGCCACTTGTCAATTTTGGCAAAGTTTCCGCTAGTCAAAACCTCGGGAACTTTCCATCCTTTGTAATCTGCAGGTCTTGTATATATAGGTCCTGACAGTAATCCGTCTTGAAAACTATCTGTTAATGCTGAAGTTTCGTCACTCAAAACTCCTGGTATCAAACGGATTAAAGCGTCTGATAATACCAAAGCTCCCAGTTCACCTCCACTTAATACATAGTCACCAATAGAGATTTCTTTTGTAATGAAATGATCGCGAACGCGCTGATCCACACCTTTATAATGTCCGCACAAGATGATAATATTCTGATACATCGACATGCTGTTAGCCATTTTCTGATTCAAAGTTTCTCCGTCAGGGGACATATATATGATCTCGTCGTAGGTTCTTTCGCTTTTCAACTCTGTAATACATGCATCAATAGGCTGCACCGTCATCACCATGCCAGCTCCGCCACCGTATTGGTAATCGTCTACACTTTTTTGTTTGTTCGTGGTATAATCCCTCAAATTATGAAAATAAACTTCTACCAATCCTTTGTCGATGGCACGTTTCATAATTGAAGCCTCAAACGGACTTCTTAATAATTCAGGTAAAACAGTAACAATATCAATGCGCATAATTGTATTTTTCGAATGTAAAAATAGCTTTTTTATCTCAGATTTTTCAGTACACTTAGTAACCAATCTTAATTACAAAGTAAAAACAAACTTTTACTTACTGTTTTTAGATGTTTTTTTGTCTTTAGACTTTAAAAAGGGGAGTAAGTTTTGATTTTGAAGATGACCTCCGGTATAGTGTTTTTGTAATTCGCTACTCTAAGCAATAATGGAATATCCAATCAATGGTTGTAATAAAAATAGGCAGTGTCTTACATCTGTTATCCTGAATAGATGTTTATACTACATTGCCTAAATAATGATTTTACATTGTTAGCTATAGTTTTTGTTGGTACTACATCAGTTTACTAAAGAAAATAGCATTCCACAACAACTTTTCTGTTCCTAACCAAAAAGCTCTAAAATTAGTGTTGTCGGTAAAGATTAAAATTTTACCAGCTCCTTTTTTTATCGACTGAAACGGAACTGTTTCTTTTAATAATTCGGAATTTGGTTTCGAAACGTATCCACTTAGTAATGGGCTTTTTGTATATTGAATTGGATTATTATAACTGTTTTTATTGGGTTCGATAATAATAGAAGTATTTCTGAAAATAGGCAGCTTGTCTCTAGGCATACCAAAATTAATAGGATGAGATAAATCTAGTTTGGCTTCAAATATAGCACCTGAAATCAGTTGGGCTCCTTTATAATCGCCAACTTGTTCAAAGCTGATATTTTCTGCATCTGCTTTATTTGTCTTAAAATTTAATTCTATTAATTTCGATTCATTAAGCCATTTTATCGCGTTCTGATAACCGATAAGTGTTCCTCCATTTTGAATCCATTGTTCTATTTTGGTTACTGTTGATGCTGAAAGACCAGAATAATCACCGTTTACCAAAATTAAAGTAGTGTACTTATTTAGACTTATCCTCGAAAGCTGGTCAATGGCTATTTTAGTTAATGGCATGGCTGCTTTTTGATCAAACATATGCCATATCTCTCCAGCGTCTGCGGGATCAACTCCTGTGCCAACAATCATTGCGACTTTTGGTAATGAAAGTGTCTCAAGATTAGGGTTGCCTAGATTGATACCCGCGGTAAATCCTGTCTCGACGGCTATAATATCAAAAGAATACTCTTTAATAATTTCAGTTAAATATTTGTGAATTTCCTCCGAATTTATTTCCTGATTTTGAGTAGGAAGAAATAAACTTCCATAAGAAAATGTTTTTCCTTCATGGATAAACGGCTGTGTTGTCGATTTTACTCGCAATCCTTTTGAAAGCAATTGGTATAAAATTTTCGGGGATTTATGATCAGTCCATTCGATAAGATATCCTATGTCACTTCTCGTGGTCACGAGACCAGATTTGAAAAAGGGTTCATATTTTGCTCCTGCTTGAGAAAGTGAATTAATACCTTCAAAATTTAAATTAAAAGCCAAATCAAAATTCCAAGCTGATATGTCATAAAACAAGCTGTCTTTGAATTTTGTTTGTCTGTCAAAAATAGCATTAATAAGTCTTGTATTTTGTTGCTCAACAGGTATAATATAGCTTAACTTTTTATTAAATTTTTTGTTGTTGATTGTAATGTTTTCTTTTAGCTCTAATACCTCAATTTTATGCTGATTTAAAATTTTCACTAATTCATTTACTCGGGTAGCATCTTTTTCGTCACCAAAAACGTATCCTTTTACTTTACTTTTTTTGCCTTCTGATCTCGAGTTTATATAAAAATTACGCTGGTATTCAAGTAGTTCTGTTCTCATCTCAGATGTAGCTTGCAAAGTTGACAAACTGGTAGTGAACTGGTTTCTGATTGTAAATGGAAAAGTGATGATTCCATTTGCACTTTCCTGGGCATGACCTCTTGAACTTGCCTGTTCAAACAAAATCCCTATAGATCCATTAATGTCTGGGTATGATGACCCTTTACCATAATAAAAATCATCGTAGTTTTCTTCAATAAAGTATGAACTACCGATTTTATCTAATGCTTTGGCATGATAAGCTGCAATTTTTAGTGTAAGTTTTTGATTTAATTCAGGTGTAAGAGGGTTGGTACGACTAGGTTCTCCTGGTTGAAAAAAGTAGGTTGAATTAGTGCCCATTTCATGGAAATCACATAGAACATTAGGCATCCACTTTCTAAATGTTTTGATGCGTGCTTGACTCTCGGGTAGCTGAACTGGTAGCCAGTCTCTATTCATATCAAATAAATAGTGATTGAATCTTCCTCTTGGCCATCCTTCATTGAATTCACGGTCATTAGGGTCAGTAACTAAGTTGGTACTTTTATTACTGTTTACCCAAGTTGAGAAACGTTGTATCCCATCTGGATTAAAGCAAGGATCTAATAAGATGATAGTATTTTCTAATGTTTTTTCAAGCTCTGGACTTTCACAAGCTGCAAGATAGTAAGCTAGGGCAATCGCGGCTCCAGACCCACTAGATTCGTTACCGTGAATAGAATAACCTAAATAAACTATAATTGGCATATCAGATATGTTTTTCTGATTTTTGTTTGCCGTTAGATTATCGATATGTTGCTCATTAATTTCTTTTATTCGCGCAAGATTTTTTGGACTTGAAATAGTAAGCAGTTGTAATGGTCTGTTTTCAAATGTATATCCGGTGGTTTCAATTGCAATTCTATCAGATGCTTTTGCGACTTCGCCCATGTAGTAGGCCAATTGAGTGTGATCAGTATGCATTTCGCCTAATTCAAAATTAAAGATGCTTTTAGGAGTAGGGATGTTTTTGTTATAGGTTACGTTTTGAGGGAGATAATAATCTAAAGTAGGTTGTTTGTTTTGTTGTTGCGCACTAGCTCCGAAAGTAAGTAAGAATGTGAAATAAAAAATAAATCTCATGTTAAGTGTATTAAGTTGAGTGATTTCAAATGTAAGTTTCATTCATTTATTTAACGGCCAAATAGCTTTAGATATCGATTTAAATTGTTCCGAATTAGTTTGTCTCACAGTAAGTCCTTTTGCCCAAAAAGAGAATAACTACTTATATGGATAATTTACTTTCAAAAAATTCATGAAATTTTTCTGCAGTAGATTTTGCAATATTGCTCTTGAATTTCATAGGTAACTTCTGTAAAATATAATCAGGGTTGGCATTGAAAATTGAATTCCTCATTCTTAGACCTTTATCAAAAAACAAATATAGACTATTTTTGTTCGGTGCCGACCCTGATTTTATTTGTCACCATTTATAGATTTTAATAAAACAGTATTCCTAGTGTGTTTTTAACAGACTACCTTTATTTTCGACTGTAAAAAAAGTTCAATCTATGAAATTTGTTCAAAAACAACTTTAACTGTTAGTACCCTGATTATAGTTGTATCCTAGCAATCGCTCAGGCACAGAGTAAGTCGGTTTTTAAAGGCTTTGAAGGAGAGCTGATTGGATCGCTATTGACCTGCATAAAGGAATAATCTTTGTTCAGCGAAGTAACTTTAAGCTATCTTCAGTTTTATTCAATTTGGTGCTTTCTTTACCACCATGGTTTTATTGCTTTCTGCAGATCTTTTCAATTTTAGCAGCGCCACAATAGAACTTTTTGGTATTGTAGGAGCTTCGGGTGCTTTGGCGGCACCTCTAGTTGGTAAACAGGGAGATAAAGGAAACTCTATAATTGCGGTATGCTAAGGCTGCATGTTAATTGCTTGTAGTTTTGTCATTTTTTATTTCTCAGAGTCGAGTATAATTGGAATTGATTTTGGAATTGCGTTCATAGATTTCGGTTTGCAGGGTGTGCATATATCAAATTAAACGTGCATTTATTCGATAAAGCCTGAAGCAAGAAACCTTATGAATACTGTATTTATGTCTTTTAGCTTTTTAGGAACAGCTGCAGGTTCTGCCTTTGGTTTGTTTTTGTGGCAATTTGGCGGTTGGCATGCGGTGAGGTGCCTATTATTATCGGCATTAGCATTCACAATATATGGCCATACCTATAAAGCATAATAAAAAGCGCTAAAAATAAAGTAGGAATGGATAGAAATTAATTTCGTAAATTTGGCACTCAATAAAAATTACACAAAAATGGAAAATGGAATATATGCTAAATTTAATACCGCTAAAGGTGCTATTTTAGTGAAACTAGAGCACGAATTGACAGCAGGAACCGTGGGGAATTTTGTAGCGCTTGCAGAAGGAAATATGGAAAATAAAGTTAAACCACAAGGGACAAAATTTTATGATGGTTTGAAATTTCATAGAGTAATTCCAGATTTCATGGTTCAAGGTGGATGTCCTCAGGGAACAGGAACTGGAGACCCAGGTTATAAATTTGATGATGAATTTCACACAAGTTTGAAACACGATAGACCAGGAATTTTGGCTATGGCTAATTCAGGACCGGGAACTAACGGATCTCAATTTTATATTACACACGTTCCTACTTCATGGTTAGACGGGAAACATACAGTTTTTGGACATGTTGTTGAAGGGCAGGATGTCGTTGACGCTATTGGTCAAGGGGATACTTTGGACAATTTAGAAATTCTTAGAGTTGGAGATGAAGCTAAGAACTGGAATGCTATCGAAGCTTTTATCACTTTCAAAGGAGCACGTAACAAGCGTGATGCTGCCTTAAAGGCAGATGCTGAAGCGGCGATGGAAAAGTTAGCTGCTGGTTTTGAAAAAACAGAAAGCGGATTACGTTACCAATTCATTCAAAAAGGAGAAGGTAAACAAGCTCAGGCAGGAAAAACAGTTTCTGTTCACTATGAAGGTTCATTAGAGAGCGGAAAAGTTTTTGACTCTTCTTATCCAAGAAAAAAACCAATCGAATTCAAATTAGGCCAAGGTCAAGTGATCGAAGGATGGGATGAAGGTATCGAATTGTTGAGAGTAGGCGATAAAGCACGTTTCGTTATTCCATCTCATTTAGGGTACGGATCTCGCGGCGCTGGAGGAGCAATTCCACCAAACGCCACGTTGATTTTTGACGTAGAATTAATGGACGTTAAGTAAACCTAGGGTTTAAGTAATCAGTGATTACGAGAATATATAGAAAATCCCATTCGCCGCAGCGAATGGGATTTTTGTTTTTATAGGATTTTTTTAAAATAGTGGCTTGTACTTAGGATTAGCAATCTAACATTTATTTTCTCACTTCTCACTTTTCCACTTAATATTACATCCAATACTTGGTTTTTGTTCAGGATTGATTATTCTGTTGTAGATTACGCCGTCAATCGCGCCTCGCAAATCACTTCCGCTTAACGGTATTCCATTTCCGGGACGGCTGTCGTCGAGTT
This sequence comes from Porticoccaceae bacterium, assembly GCA_047635475.1. GTDB lineage: Bacteria > Bacteroidota > Bacteroidia > Flavobacteriales > Flavobacteriaceae > Flavobacterium. The sequence continues at coordinate 798 of JBLIKQ010000067.1, read as the reverse complement.
GCCCACGATACATTAATTTGTCTTGGTTATCAAACAAAAAGAAGTCGGGTGTGCAAGTAGCATCATAGGCTTTGGCTACCTCCTGTGTTTCATCATATAAATAGGGAAACTCAAAATTATTTTCAAAAGCAAACGCTGTCATCAATTTAGCTGCGTCCTGCGGATAGTTGACCGCGTCATTGCTGGATATGGTGATGACTCCAAGCCCTTGTACTCTATAATCATTGGCAATCATGACTACTTCCTCGATGACATGAAGCACAAAGGGACAGTGATTGCATATAAACATAACCAATGTTCCTTTATCCCCTTTTAAATCATCGAAAGAAAAGGACGCTGTTCCGGACTTCATGTCCTTTAAGAAAAATTCGGGTGCTTTTGTTCCTAGGGCAAGCATTTTGGAGGCGGTTCGTGACATGGTATTATTTTAAAGTCTAAAGTTAAGAAAAAAGGATTGTTTTTTGTCTGAAAAAACTAAATTTAGATTTTTAAATAGTTCATCAACCAAAGATTGAATTCATATGGAAAACAAATTAATATGGCAAGATTTCGAGAAGGTAGAAATGCGCATAGGAACTGTAATAGAAGTAAACGATTTTCCTGAGGCCAGAAAACCGGCTTACCAGCTTACCATAGATTTTGGAACCGAAACAGGAATCCTGAAAACCTCTGCGCAAATCACCAAACGATACTCCAGAGAAGACTTAATCAATCGACAAATTGTTGCCGTAGTCAATTTTCCCAAAAAGCAAATTGGCAAATTTATGAGCGAATGCCTTGTCTTGGGTGCAATGGGAG
>JBLIKQ010000066.1:0-13102 GCA_047635475.1 Porticoccaceae bacterium | reverse complement strand
AATAAAATCAGAAAAAACAGAAGCTAAAGTTTCAAAAGAAACACAAGTAAATACGAAGCAAAAAAATGGTCCTCTTACGAACAAAGGGAAGCCGAAGACGCGAATTATGATCTAAAGTTTAAAGCCGAATGTACAAAAGCGGAAGAATCATTCTGGCAGCAGCAAAAAAAGTATGAAAGAAACTTAAAGGAGGACAATAGGCGCGCATACAGAGCTTATATTCAAGTAATAAAAGATGCGTAAGATTTACAGCATTATGGTTGTGATGGGCATCAATACCACAGTGACTTATTTTACAAGTATGCAGGGTATTATTATTATTATTATTACTAATACGATTGTCACAATTACGAAAGAAGTCCTAAAAGAAGCTGCAGCAGTAAACAAATAGTTGTAAAGGCCCCAAGTGTGCGACTAGGACCTTTTTTGTAAGTTTGGATTGGCAATGAAAACCCGCTTATTCTGTCAAAGAATGAGCGGTTTTTTTTATGTTCTATAGCCTGCTGCTGTTTTTTTTTGAAAACCAAATATTCTACTGGCTGCGCTCAGTCTTACGATTTTGCGTATTGAACGCCTACTAACTTCTCGTATAATATGTTTTGTTATTGTTGGCCCTAATAACAGCCAGTATCTAGCTGTTTACTTTGGTTAATAAAACAGCATTCACTTTGCGATTGGTAGGCACAAAGCAATCACATTTAGTTTGTGTATTATTTCGCTTATCTACCCTTACGGGCATAGTATACTAAACTGCACTAACTAATTGCGCATCTGAGCAATCGGCTTGTGGTTTTTTATATTTCACTTTGCTGGCAAATTATTTTCTTTAGCTGTCAAACGTTTACTCAATGACTTTTTCTCTTTTTTTCATGACAATAAAAAAGAATGCGGTCAAAGCTATTGTAATTGCTAGTCCAATTAAATTTGAAGTTATTACCTCTAAACCAAAACCAATAGTAGGGTCGTAAAAAAGATAAGAACCAACTACAGATGTAATAAAGAAAGCGGGCGCTAAGGCTATTATATAATGCGTTTTCTTTTGGTACAGGTAAACTGCTCCAATCCACAAAGCGATTGCGGCAGTAATTTGATTTGCCCAAGAAAAATACCTCCATAATAATCCGAAATCCATATTTGTTAGGATATAGGAAATAACAAATAAAGGAATAGCAACCATAAAACGGTTTCTCAAAACCTTTTGGTCTATTTTTAGATAATCTGCAATGATCATTCTTGCTGCTCTAAAAGAGGTGTCTCCAGAAGTGATTGGTAATACAATAACACCTAAAACAGCAATAGTACCGCCAACAGTTCCTAAGAATACAACTGCTATTTTATTAACTACAGCAGCAGGACCTCCATTTGCTAGCAGAACACTAAGATCTTCACCATTCATCAAACTCATTGCTGCAGCTGCCCAAATCATAGCGATCACCGCTTCTAGAATCATCATTCCGTAGAATATTTTTCTACCGTCTTTTTCACTATTGATTGTACGTGAAATAATGGGCGATTGTGTGGCGTGAAATCCCGATAGGGCACCACAAGAAATGGTTAAAAATATAACTGGATAATAGGGAAGTCCTTTTGGATGTAAATTCTCTAAAGTCAATTCAGGTATTGGATTTCCATACATAAACATACCAAAACAAATTCCTACAGCACTTACTAAGAGTAAAAAGCCTAGTACAGGATAAATTTTCCCAATGACTTTGTCAATAGGTAAAACAGTAGCGATGATGTAATAGCTAAAAATACAAAAAATGATTATAGTAAAAACATTAGTGTCATTACCAAGTAGCTCGTTAATCATTTTAGCAGGAGCAGAAACAAAAACAGTTCCCACTAATAGCAACAGCAAAAGAGTAAAAAAGTTAACAACATAACTGAATGATTTCCCTAGAAATTTGGAAGCTAGAGCAGGCAAATGAGCCCCGCCATGTCTTAAAGAAATCATGCCGGTAAGGTAATCATGCACTCCGCCGGCAAATATGGAACCGAAAACAATCCAAATAAAAGCGGAAGGGCCGTACAATGCTCCAAGAATAGGACCAAATATAGGACCAACACCTGCAATATTCAAAATTTGAATAAAAGCATTTTTGTTGCTATTCATTGGAACGAAATCAACACCATCAGTAAGAGTATTCGCCGGCGTTGGTTTATTAGGATCAGAATTGAAAGTCTTGTCAACAAATTTCCCGTAAAAAAGATAGCCTAAAAGTAATAAAATTATTGCTACAATAAATGTGATCATATTTCCTGTTTTTTATTATAAATAATGCAATTATACTTTCATATATAGTTGTAATCACAAACAAATAATAGATTAATTATGTTATTCTAAGTTTCTGGTAAGATAGTGAAATATATCAGTAAATTATGTTTTATCTTACAATCGAGAGGGTTAATTTGTAAAACATTAAACATTAAGCCTTATACTAATAAAAATAATAGTAGTACGGTAGTGAGAAACACATCCAGCTTGATTATTATTTTAGATGTTCACTGTTAAGGCAAAGTTATCAAAATTGTGCTGATGATTGTATCTGTTCGTGAGATTAGTACAGCTAATTTTTTTACAAAAAACACAAAAGCCTAATGCTGGCAAGAACTCAATAATTAAAGGGAATGGAGGTACTTGAATTAGTTGAGTTTCTTGATTGCTATGTAATTTCCTTCTATTTGGTTGAACTAAATAATAAATTATGTTAAAATCCTGGTCAGTAGCATTTATCACATCCATAGTCCTGTTTGTGGTATTAATATTTTTATAGGAATACCCGTTGATAACTATATTACTAGATTTGGATTAGTAATAGTGCCTTTAGTGGCTTATCTAGTGCTGAAGCCTAAAATAATCAATGATTAAGGACTATATGCAAGAATAGTAGTTATTTTATCTGCTGATTGGTGGAGGCATTAAGAAACTACGTTAACTATTTTTTTTATCTGCGCGAGCTGGAGCATTACTTTAACTATACGAACCACCCGAAAGGATCCCTGCGGCAGCGGGGGGCTTTTTTTTCCCAAACAGCCATTGGATGACCATCTTAAAATACAGCATTCTTTAGTAAGGTATTTTTAGCTAGGATTACATTTGTCTTAGTTGTTTCGGCGTTTTTATTTTTTGTTTTACAGCCAATAATCGCTATACCCACAAAGACTAGTAGGAATTGATTTTTTAAAATATATTTCATTAGAATAAGACATGTGTGAATTTAAGATAATGATTTTTCATATTGTTGCCAACTTGTATGTTGCCGCTACTGACTGATACATTTAACTGTGTTTCGAATATATCACTTGCTGCCGAAAATACTGATTAAATAAATTCGGTTTTCCCAAATGAAATCCCTTTCCTGCAAAGAACTTTACGCAAAACCGTAAGCATATTTTTTAAGCACTGATTTTTTAGCCCTGGTAGCAGTGGCATCCTTTTTATCTGCTTTTTTAAGGATAAAAAGATATTGCGAATAGCAGGAATTAGCTCCTGAAAAAACTTGAAACAGCAAACGTGAAACATTACACAAAAATTTCGTAATTTTGCACTCCAAATAAAGGAACAAGAATATGTTAGATAGACTTCAAATAGTAAAACAACGTTTCGATGAGATATCGGATTTGATCATCCAGCCGGATGTGATTTCTGATCAGAAGCGTTATGTGCAATTGAATCAAGAGTATAAAACTTTGAAAGCATTGTCAGAAAAGCGCGATGAATATGTGCTAATCATGGCTAATATTGAAGAAGCAAACGAAATAATAGCCGATAACAGTGATGCAGACATGACCGAAATGGCCAAAATGCAACTGGAAGAGGCGAAGGAAAGATTGCCGGAACTAGAGGAAGAAATCAAATTCATGTTGATCCCAAAAGATCCTGAAGATGCCAAAAATGTGATGATGGAAATTCGTGCTGGTACCGGCGGGGATGAAGCGAGTATTTTTGCAGGGGATTTATACCGTATGTACACCAAATATTGTGAAAACAGAGGATGGAGAACATCTGTTGTTGATATGAATGAAGGAACTTCTGGTGGATTTAAAGAGGTGATTTTTGAAGTTAGTGGTGAAGATGTTTACGGAACATTGAAGTTTGAAGCAGGTGTTCACCGCGTACAACGGGTACCACAGACGGAAACCCAAGGACGTGTTCACACATCGGCAGCGACTGTTATGGTATTGCCAGAAGCGGAGGAATTTGATGTTCAAATTGATATGAACGATGTTCGTGTCGATTTTTTCTGTTCTTCTGGACCAGGTGGACAATCGGTAAATACTACTAAATCGGCGGTGCGTTTAACGCATATCCCAACAGGTTTAGTAGCGCAATGTCAGGATCAAAAATCACAACACAAAAATAAAGATAAAGCTTTTGGCGTATTGCGTTCTCGTTTATACGAACAAGAATTAGCCAAAAAACAAGCTGAGGATGCAACAAAACGTACGTCACAAGTAAGTTCTGGTGACCGTTCTAACAAGATCCGTACTTACAATTACGCACAAGGTCGTGTGACGGACCACAGAGTTGGTTTGACGCTATACGATTTGGGAAACATCATGAATGGTGACATTCAGAAAATTGTTGATGAGCTAGCATTAGTGAACAATATGGAAAAACTGAAGGAAGCTAGTGAGGTTTTTTAAATAGGTCTTGGGTGACGGCTTTTAGGTTTTGGGTCCTGGGTTTTGGTTTGTAGTTATTTTAAAAACTAAAATTTATGAGAAACTTCCGGGATTTAGAAGTTTGGCAAAGTTCTGTATTATTTGTTAAAAAAATATACATAGTCACTGGCTCGTTTCCCAAAGAAGAAAAATATGGACTGGTATCTCAAATTAATAGATGTACAGTTTCAATTCCGTCTAATTTAGCGGAAGGTTGCTCTAGAACCTCTCAAAAAGATTTTTCTAGATTTTTATAAATAAGCTTAGATTCGGCCTTTGAATTAGAGAATCAAATTGAAATAGCTAAGGAGATAGGTTTTGTGGATGTAACTTTACACTTAGAAATTATCTCCGAGCCTAATGTAATTTAAAAAAGAATCCAATCATTAAAAAAGTATGTTGATACTAAGGTTTAAGTCCAGTACCTTACGCCCAGGCCCCAACACCCAAAAAAGATGACTACACAACAACTAATTGAGCAAATCAAAATCAAGAAATCGTTTCTGGCTGTAGGCTTGGATGTCGATTTAGATAAAATCCCAGCACATTTATTGGAACTCGAAGATCCTATTTTTGAATTCAACAAAGCAATTATTGATGCTACGCACGATTTATGCGTTGCTTACAAACCCAATATTGCTTTCTTTGAAGCCTACGGAATCAAAGGTTGGATGGCTTTACAAAAAACCATCAATTATATCGACGAAAATTACCCTGATGTCTTCACCATTGCCGATGCAAAACGTGGTGATATAGGTAATACTTCATCGATGTATGCCAAGGCTTTTTTTGAAGACCTGAATTTTGACAGTGTGACCGTTGCTCCTTATATGGGGAAAGATTCAGTGGAACCTTTTTTAGCTTTCGAAAACAAACATACCATCATGCTGGCTTTGACGTCAAATGAAGGCGCATTTGATTTCCAGACTTTACTAGTTGATGGAAAAGAATTGTACAAACAGGTGCTGGAAACTTCCAAGACTTGGAAAAACAGTGAAAACCTGATGTACGTTGTAGGTGCCACTAAGGCGGAATATTTTACCGAAATCCGTAAAATAGTCCCAGACAGTTTCTTGCTAGTTCCCGGAGTGGGAGCGCAGGGGGGAAGTCTTTCTGAAGTTTGCAAGTACGGTATGAATGATAATATAGGCTTGTTAATTAATTCTTCAAGAGGAATTATTTATGCGTCAAAGGGAACTGATTATGCCGAAAAGGCAAGGGAAGAGGCCTTGAAAATGCAGCAAGAAATGTCAGCAATTGTTAGTTTGAAGTTTCAGGTTTAAAGTTTTCAGGGTTGCCTAAAGCTATTAAATACGAATAAAAAACAGCAAACTTTACGTACTTTCCATAAAACACCTTAAACTGACGGTGCTCTGCAGCTCAGCTTTAAACTTTTTCAAACCTTAAATTTTTTAAACTTGAACCCAAAAACCTTAACAGATCAACTCGGGACTTCCCACACCTTTGAAACTTCGCCAACGCGCATCATTTCATTGGTTCCTTCGCAAACTGAATTGTTATACGATTTGGGGCAAGAATCAAAAATAGTTGGGATAACGAAATTCTGCGTGCATCCTTATCATTTTAAATCGACTAAGAAAAGTGTTGGTGGAACTAAGAAGGTGAATTATCGAAAAATAAAAGAACTACAGCCGGATATTATTATTTGTAATAAGGAGGAAAATACCCAAGAGATGGTAGAAAGACTTCGCGAAATATGCCCGGTTTGGGTAACTAATATCATCACCATCGAAGACAATTTTCAGATGATTTCTGATTTTGGTCAACTTCTAGACTGTAGAACCGAAGCCCAAAAATGGAATGGCAAATTGGCTTTTGCCCTGAGTGATTTTAAAAACTTCGTTAAGGATATTTCGGTTAGAAGAGTAGCCTATTTTATTTGGAAAAAACCGTATATGGTGGCGGGTTCAGACAACTTCATAAATGAGTTACTGAAGTTAAACCACTTTAAAAATATATATGATACTAAAGGGCGATACCCTGAAGTTGCCATTGAGGAAATCGTAGAAGAGGGTGATCCTGATCTCATATTTCTTTCTTCAGAACCGTATCCGTTTAAAAAAGAAGATGGCTATGAAATCAGTAATTATACGGATAAGGCACAAATTGTTATCGTTGACGGGGAGATGTTTTCGTGGTACGGAAGTAGGTTGTTAAAGGCATTTGAATATTTTAAAATGCTGCATGGTAATTTAGGGAAGTAGTTTGTGCTTTAGCAAAAGATGGGTTACTAGTTAGTTGGTTATACTTCTCTGTAGCTACCGCAGTCGAGCGTCAAATGTTTGAAGAATACGTAAAAAGAAAAGCTGTTTGATCCGCCGCGGCGGAGAGTTCTTTTCTTTTAGTATTCGAAAACTAATTTGACCGACGAGGGAGTGTAGACTTGATTTTTTTGTTTCTTTTTTGATCAAGCAAAAAAGAAAATTAGTAAGGCATAATTTTTTTACTTTCAACAAAATGTCATTGCTGGTAATTTCGATCGAAAAATAGCATTAAAAACAGTTCAAATATTCTACCTAACGGCTTAATATAAAAAACCATTTAGGAATTAAAACTAATATACTTAATTCCTAAATGGTTTTCAATTTTAGAATGTTTTGTTCTTTAAAACACTAGTTCTAGGGTTGTGTAAAACATTCTATTGTCAGACGGTATTATTCCAGGTCCTGGATATCCTGTGGCTCTACGGGTAAAATAACTATTGTTAGTAAAGTTAGTTACACCAGCCTCCAGTTTCCATTTTTTCCATTTATAAGAACACGATATATCTGCTACGTAATAGGCTGGAATTTCACCAAATATTCCGTAGGTATTGTCATTAACGTCAGTTTTACTATTGTTGGCTTCAGTAAATTGTGAAGAAACATAAGTAAATTGTAAGCTAGTCATAAAGTTTTTATAACCAACTCCTGTTCCCGTTTTGATGTTGAATAGAGGTACAAATTCTACTTTGTTTCCTTCAATATTTGGAGCATCTGATTTTAAATACTGAGAATCGGTGATGGCAATATTAGAGAAAGCATTCCAGCTAAAATTCTCGTTTTCTGGCAAGAATGTTTTGCTCAAGCTCCAGTCAAACATAGTTTCGAAACCATAAGTAACGGCTGTCCCTATATTGGAACGGTAACGAACGACTGCTGCAGAACCGTTAGGATTTCGAGTCTCGTATTCTCCAATTTTATCATTGTAATACAAACCATAGATACTGGCGTCAAAAGTGACTTTGTCTCCCAGTTGTCCACGTACACCAATATCAGATGTGAATCCTTTTTCGTCAGAAATTTTACTGTCAATTACTTGACTTGGGCTTACGGTGCGAATATCATTAAAAGTTACTGAACGGTAGTTTTGAGAAACGTTTCCATAAAGTTCAATTTGGTTTTGAGGTTTGTAGCTTAAACCAATACCTAGTAATACAAAATCTCTGTCTTTTATGTTGTTCTCAAATTGCTGATCGTCCAGAATCACATTTCCTGCTAAATCAAGATTTATTTTTCGGTACGAACCTTCAGCCTGAGTTCTTATTTTTTCGAATCTAAAACCAGGAGTAATGGAGAAGTTAGAGGTGATTTTGAAGATATTTTCACCAAAAACGGCGAGATTTAGATTTGGAAAAGTATAATTTGATTGATTGGCATAAAATGGAAATTCAGTATCTGCAAGCCCGAAATTAGCATCGCTACCCGAACTTCCTGGACCTTGAATTCCTGTGTTTCTAGATTGGTAATATTTAGCTCCAATTAAGAATGCACTTCTGTTTTCTCCTATAGAGTAACGTTGTAGGTATCTGGCTTCTGCTCCCCAGTTTACAAAATCGCCAACAATTAAGTCTCTTACGCTTCCTTCTGGATCCGTACTCGAAACGCGGTTAGAACGATAACCTACTGCTTTTCTGCTAGCGTCTAAACCAAATAATTGTAAAGAGAAGTCAGCATTGTTATTGAATTTATGCTCTAATTTTAAAGCAAATAAATTCCAATCTACAGCAAACCAGTTTCTAGATCTGTTACTTTGTGCAGGATTTTCATTAAACATGGCATCGGTCAAACCACCTGCTTGCTGGGCTAGATAATTAAAGTAGGTGTAATCAAAATGAATCGATGTTTTATCGTTGAATTTATAATTCAAATTGGCAAAATAATTTTTACTTTCAAAATCTGAATTGGGTCTAAAACCATTTCCTTGCTTGTAATTATAGAATGTATAGTAACTGAACTTGTCAGTCGTTCCACTCAAAGAAGTAAAATTGGTAAATAAACCGTAAGATCCAATAGTATTTCTTGTAGTTAATTCGATAGGTTTTTTGCTTGGTATTTTTGTTTTGAAGTTCACCAAACCACCAAATTGTGTTCCGTATTGCAGAGAGGCAGCACCACGAATAACTTGGATTTCTTCCAATGCTTCCGTAGGAGTAGCGTAGTAACTTTCAGGATAACCCAATACGTCAGCACTGATGTCATAGCCATTTTGACGGGTGTTGAAATTTGAAGTTCGGTTGGGGTCTAATCCACGGCCACCAATGCTTAACTGTAAACCACCATCAGAACTTTCATTAATGGTAAGTCCAACTACTTGTGCAAATATCTGACGGGCATTATTAGTTGCCTTGTTAGCCGTTATTTTATTTATAGCAATAACCTCAGTTTTCTTACCAGCATAAATTGCCGTTCCTTCGATATCGTTTAGCTTACGTAGGGAAAATAATTTTTCATTTTGCTTTCTAATAATTACCTCTGTTAGGTTAGTTACTTTATTTAAAACGATGGTTATGGTACTTCCGGTAGTGATGCTGTTTTGTTCAACAATGGCATATCCCTCTTTAAAGAATACAAAATCAAAGCTTGCTGACTTCTTCTCATTGATTTCAAATACACCATTTGCGTCTGTAAACGTTTTTACATTTGTTGACTTATTAAATATTTCTACTCTAGCCAATTTTTTGCCGTTAGTATCAGTCACCACTCCCGATATTTTATTTTGGGCGAAGCTAAGTAGAGGCAGCATTAAAAGTATAAATAGTCTAAAACCCTTTAATTTCATCATTAAAGGGCAGTATCCAGGTTTTGTTTTTGAAACTTTCATTTTCTTTGGCTAAATTTATTTTTGAATCTATATATTTCTGGCTTAATCGTCCGTTGAGCGCTACGTAGCTTTCTACATAAACTTCGGGATCATTTATGCCAGCTTTTTTGTAAAAATTATGAAGGTGGTGGGCATATTCCAAGATAAAATCAGGTTGAAAAGCCATTTGCTTTTCTTGAAATATGGTCAAAAAATGGCTATTGTTCACAACGATTTCTTTTTTGGTAACGGCATCTCTCACGGTAAATGTTGCGTATCCTGCCTTTTCCATCAGCATCACTCGCCAGGAGAAACGAAAGCCTTCTTCGTTCCAAAACAATTCATTAGGATAACAGAAATACCTGAAAGGGAATAGGAGTTGGAATACAACAAAACAGCTGATAAAAAACACTTTAGCTTTATTGGTGTTGTTGAAATTTTGTACTTTTTCTTTTCCGTTTTCAAATAAAATAATGCTACCTGAAAATATTTTGCCAATAAAATTTAAGGCTTTTTTGTGGAAACTGGCATCGAAGAAAATCAAGCTGCTGATGATCATTACGTATGGAAAAACACCTATTGGGAATAATATTTTAGTTAAGATGTGAAACACCACAACTAAAATAAAACCGAACAGTCGGGTTCTTTTGTAAAGTAATAAAAATACAATTCCAAGATCGTAAAGGGCTCCTGTCCAACTGAAGGCATAATGTACCCAATTTTCATTTAATAAGGATCCTATCAATGGCAGATTAGAATTATTGGGTAACCATATTTTAAGAGGCATTGCTTCAATAAGCCAATCTGAATTCAGCTTTGCCAGTCCAGCATAAAAGTAGACGATAGCCAATAGTAATTTTAGAATATCGATGTTCCAGCTGGGTATTTTTGCAAAACGCAATTTTTCATTTTTACAGGCATCAATAGAAAAATAACAGTTTGCGGGTAAAAACAATAGTATAAGACTGATTGTGGTGATGAAGTAGTAATGATTGAGATAGGTAGTTTTATCCATTAGCTCGATATAGGTAAAACTCAAGAAAAAAGCGAGGATGGCCCATTTGTATTTGTAACCAATAGCTACAAATAGTGCAGCGATACCACAGATTAAGAATATGACATAAGTATAATTCCCAATAGGTTTAACCCATTCAAAACCGTAATAGGTAAAATGGAAATCTGGAGTAATGTAAAATTTCTTAATCCAACCGTAACTAGCAAAACGAATCAAACTCAATAGCATCATTAAACCAAACGCTAGCCTATAGAAGGCTAGCGTTGCGGCTGAAGTATATTGTTTGAAATAATTTTGAATCATTAAAGTAGGTCCTATTTATCAATTAGTCTTTTTTAGCTTTTGGGCTAAATTAATCACCATCTCCATCAACGTAGTCGATAGTAATGTTTAATGCTTGCATCATGTCTAGTTTGATGTATACTACATTTTGTTGCAACACATCATAAGCAGCAAGCATTTTAGAATTGTCGTTATTAATCTGGTTTGAAAAACTAGTGTTTAATGTAGCATTTGAAGTTAAACTTGATGCATACTGATTGTCGATGATAGTACTTAGTTGTTGCCCGCTACGGACTGCTTTAACATAGTCTAAGTACGATTTTAAACCTTCGCCAGTTGTAGCGCTGTTGTAGTGCTTTCCGTTAAAGAAATCTTTTGACGCCTGGACAGCGGTGTTCAGTAATTCTCTTGAAACATCATTCTTGTAATAAGCCTCTACTTTTTCTGGAAATTTCACTCCACTTGAAAAAACACCTGATGGAATTCCTAATTTTCCAGAGCGTACATTTTTTTCTAAATTTTTAACGAAATTGTTAGTAGTAACATTTACAGAACTGCTGACAGAACTGCCACTATTTGCAATATAGCTGGCTCTGTATCCCATGTTCCAATCTGCTAAAATAATATCAGCACTAGATTGTAATCGAGCAGCTACATCAGTTAGGTATTTCTTATAGTTGGCTGAATTTGCATTGGTACTATAAAAGCTAACAATTGAAAAATCTGTAGTTCCTAATCCGTTTATCATATAATCCAAAGCTGGGAATCCTTGCTTGTCGAACTGCGATAACAATGTTATGTTGTACCCTCCATCTGAAATATTGGTATCAATACCTGCAGCATTTGTTGGATACGTATTAGCGCTTTCTTTTAAACTAATCTCTTCTGATTTTCCAAAACTATAGATAGCAACGTATTGATATGCTTTGTATGCCTCTAACCAAGAAGCCCTTACTGTCAGTAAGTTAGCTTCTGATGGTGATGTATTAAAAGCAGTAATATTAGTCGCTAAGACTTTTATTTTAGCTTGGTAGTTTACATAGCTAGGAATGACAATGTTATCAGCCCAGTTTGTTAAAAGTAATTTACGGTCGTAGTTACTACCTCCAGTTGTATCTCCACTATCGTCACTTGATGAGCAAGCTAGAATAGTGATCAAAGCAATAAAAAGTATAAATATTTTTTTCATGGTAGTTTATTTTTCGTAAAAATACAAAAGCAAATATACTTATTTGTATTTATTCTAAATTAATTAACTGTAGCAGCTTGTGTAACTGTGAATCCAAATTTTGTAGCTATTTGAAGCGATATAGCATCTAACTTTGCTCCTAAAGTATCTATGTCCCATAAACCATTTGTACCGCTAACCATATTGGCAAGCATGGTATCTACTTCTGATTTCGAGAAATAAGGACTGTTTGTCGCGGGATTGTTTGTGTATCTTAAAGACATGATGAAACCGTATGCTTCAGAAAGCGCATGAAATGATTTAGCTCCGTTATCGGTAGCTAATTTACCTTTTCCCTCTTGAAGATAAAACACAGCTCTTACCGCTGGTACCATTGCTAGTTTCACTTTAATAATGTTAATTTGTGTATCACGAGTTATATAATCATTGGCTACGATTGCAGCTCTACCTGTACGGAAAGCTAAATCAAGATCAGCTGTAAGAGTATTAAAATCAACATCGGCATTCACTTGACTAATGTAGCTGGCCCAGAACTTTGTACCATCTATACCATATATATAACCGTAAGCTTCATCCCAGTTGTGTTCCATTGTAGTGTAAGTTTTACCCGTCTCTACAATTTTATTTGAATTGTTTATTTTATTAGTTCCTTCGTCTAATTTGTTCTTGCTTAAATAGTTATTCAGTACCTGGTCCATGAAACTAGCTCCCATCATTCCTTTTAAAAGTACTTGTTGCGGTTCTAAACCATTAGCTGCAAATAATCGTTTACTTGTTCCGTCTAAATAAAAACCGGAAACACCTGCAGCCGCATTTGTTCCTAAACTTGCTTCTTCTGCCAATGTCAATTGTGTTTCAAAGAAGGC
>JBLIKQ010000065.1:0-13253 GCA_047635475.1 Porticoccaceae bacterium | reverse complement strand
GTTTGTATTTTAGTTGGACAGATATTGATGATATTCATGGAGACCAATTTCGAAAAACAGCAATAGTCGCCGCTTCTTTTTCAAATTTAATAACTCCCTCAAATCTAAAACCATCGATTGCAATTGAATCTATAGAATTAAGAGAAATTAGTCTGAAACCGTATTATTGGATAAATGAAAAACGGCTTTACAACGCACAAACTGGTGAATTAAAAAATGGAATTTCTAAAGAAGAAGCCTTAGAAATTGCAAGTAAAAAGATCGTTTCAGGCATCGCTGTAAAAGACGTTAAGCTTATTGATAAGGTAGGGAGTCATCACGAATATAGAAAGAAATTGTTGCCAGCCTATGTTATTTCCTATCAAAACCCCAGTAATTTAAAAGTGTACGTTTCATTAAATGACGGGGAGCTACAGACAGTGAGACACCGCGATTGGCGATGGTTTGATTTTTTATAAATGACACATACAATGGATTACGAAGGAAGAGATAATATGAATAATATAGTGTTGAGAATTTTTTCATTGTTGGGATTAATAACAGTTCTAAGTGGGTTTTTACTGTGGTTTGTCTCTTCACCTACTATTAGAAAAATTAAAAAAGGATTAAATAAAATATAACCTTACAATACAAAGCTATGTTTAATAACGGAAATGAAGATATGCACATGGGATCATACTCATTCATGGGAATGCATTTTTTTTGGTGGGTTTCAATATTGATCTTTGCGCTAGTGTTATTAGTTGCGGCTCACAGATATAGAAAAAGGAAATAATTTTAAGTTTTAAAGAAAGGGCTTATTGGAATATTACTTTAGTTCTGTTTCTATTAATCATTGATTTTTTAAGTAACGCCTAGTAAATTTGTATTGTTATCTCGTTGCTCCAAGACTCGGGTAAAACGATTCCAAAACCCTTTAATCGCAATTTGAAACTAGGGCTAAGTCAAGAAGAAAGAGTTTCGTTGCCAACAATGTTTTAAAAACCTCCCTGTGCATAGATTGTTTTTACTATTATATTCATCTGCAGTTCTGCCTGAAAATTTAAGGCCTTATCTGGATGTTCTAATGTATTCAGGTAGGGAATGTTCAGTTTTCCTTTTAGTAGTATGGGTTTTAGGTTTGAGTTTATGGGAAAAACATTCAGTGAGTCTGTTGCGGTGCGTAAAGTAGCCGGATCAATGTATAAGCTGATTTAAGCAGTATCATAAGTGATTAAAACAAACAAATTATCACTACTGGCAATTACTATGGAATCCGTGTATGAGCCAACAAAGGCTATACTTCCTTCCCTCGTTTGGTATCTTTGCTGAGCCTTGATCGAAAAGCTACATAATAGTAATATGATAGTAGCTACCCAAGCTGTTTTTAGAATTTTGCCCATTACTGATTGCTTTCAAGTTAAAAAGGAATGATCCATTTGCTGTTTTGTTAATTACAAACTTTCCTGTAAGTAATTAGTTTGTTGATTGTTATAAATTTAAGTAAAATATTATCGTAAAGGGAATAAATGGGTATTTTATTTATATCGGACAGTCAATAATTATATGTTTGTAAAACTTGAAGACTAAAGCGTGTTTGTGGGTTGTAAGCTTTTTTTAAATAAAGCCAAAAGCGAGAGGGATGCAGCGCCTTTGCGAAAAGCACGTGAATTATGTAATCATTATCTCGAATTGTATTAGATGTCTGTAAAGTTATAGGATTGTTTTTGCTATACCGCAACAAATTAGTTTCGTAGTGTAATTTAAAACCATTTGTGAGAAGAGCCCTTGACCACCACAGAGAATTAACTGGATTACAGGATTAATTGCCGGTATCATTTGAATCATCTGATATTTCATTCATGCCTTGATTTAAGCAGAACAGAATTATATGCTATTGCTTATTGGTTCAGTAGTATTAACTTGGGGGATTATGTCCGCAAATTACATCGGCAAACAGCCTTTAAAACGGTATCAATTTCGCAGACTTTTCGGGCGTAAGAGCAAGACTTTGAAGATATGAGTCACGAGCGATGCTAACGGAACCCAAAAGAATCCCAATTAACTTTTTTTTAAGGGATGGTCTAGATGTTTTCTTTAGCTTGCTACATGTTAACAGCTTTTTTTAATCAAAAGTGCTGTCATACAGTTCATTTATCTTTACAGGCCAATGGCTGAAGAGGAATGTAAGTCGTATTGTCAGGGCAAGATTTTCAAAGTTTAACGCAAGTATTAATATAATAAATATATAATTATGTCAAAAAACAACAAAAAACAATTTGGAGTTTGGATGGATTCACATAGTGCAATTATTGTAGGTAAAGAAAATGTAGATTCAGGTAAGTTCGTAATATTAGGTCACGAAAAAGTGGACGATCAATTTGTTCATACAAGCGAAAGTGGAGCAGACAATGCCGAAAGGGATTTGCTTCATCAATTATTCAAAGATATCACTGCCCATATGCAAAATGTTGATGAGTTGCATGTGACCGGAACTGGTATTGCTCAGGAACAATTTATTAATTATTTGAATGAGACTGCACAGTATAAAAATGTTGAGTCCAAAGAAAGCACTTCTAATAAAATGAGCGATGACAGTTTAATTGAATATGTGGCTGCACAGTTCAGCTAATTACTTTAAATAAAAATAAAACTGTTTTATCGATTTAAAAAAATGCCCCCAAAAAAACTATTTGGGGGCATTTTTATAGAAATATAAGCTACTTGCAACTGTAGATTTAGACTGCAGCGTCTGGGAGAAGTTTTAAAAGAGCCCAAAGTGAATAGAATTGGTGCAACGGGAATCACGATTTGTGATTATAAGCTACAATGCTATTTTGGTTTTTTGGCTAACGCCAATAAACCAAGAATAGTGCCTATGGCTAAGCAGATATAAATACTGTCTGAATCGGTTGCTATTTTCAGTGAGCTGATTAATTGGATGCTGACTATTGTAATGGCAAAACCAATGCTATTGACAATGGTAAGTGCTGTTCCTTTTATTTCTACCGCCGCATTCTGGTCGACTAAAGTAGAGAAGAGCGGTGAATCTGCCACGACGACCATTCCCCAAAAAAGCATGAATTCAATAAATACCGATTCAGATTCTATTTCAAATAGGAACGGAGAGATAAGACAGCAAACGCAAGAGAGTAACAAAGATATAATTGCAATTTTTTTGGTACCAAAGTTTTCTGAGAGGTAACCACTGAGTACGCAAGCCAGTCCGCCAATTCCGATAAGCAGAAAAGACAAAACCGGAATATTAAAAGCTGTTTCTGGATGTAAGTCATTATAGCTTTTAAGTATTAGCGGCGTAAATGCCCAAAAAGCATATAACTCCCACATGTGACCAAAATCGCCAAAAGCGGCATACCTAAGTTTTGGTTTTTAAATATGCTAAAGAAAGTCGATAGCTCGATGCTATGACCTTGTTTTCTATAAGGGCCGTTAGGAACCAATGTCAGCATCATCAAACCCCCGACAGTGGCAAGGGAAGAGGTCGTTAGTATCACTGATTGCCAGGGGAGTACCAGCGTTTCTCCTTTTAATAAACGTGGAAATGCTGTGCCTAGTACTAAGGCACCAACTAAAAACCCGAGGGATTTTCCTAGTCCTTTTTCAAAATAATCGGCGGCTATTTTCATGCCAACAGGGTAGATAGCGACAAGGAAAAAACCAATCAGGAACCGGATTGAGAGCATTGTGGCTAAAGTATTGGCTTCCCATAATATACCTGTGTTGAACGCCGCTCCAAGTATAGCGCATATCAGGAATACTTTTGAAGGAGAAAAACGGTCGGCTATTGCTAATAGTGCAAAGACCAAAGTGCCGAGTATAAAACCAAATTGGACGGCAGTCGTTAGCTGACCAACGGCACTTGATGCAAGTCCAAAATTGTTTACTAAGTTACCCATCACAGCATTATTTGCAAAGCATAGAGAGGTGCAGCAAAACTGCGCAACAACGATTATGGGTAGTATGGTCTTTATTCGGTTCATTTAGTTTATCGCTTATTATAATTTGGGCTATTATTTATCATGGAATACGCTAACGTTTTGATAACACAGCTGCGCTGTGGAGTTTATGACAAATTTATTCTTTGAAAGAATACTTTGCGGACTGGAGCTAAAACGCCATTTATTGTTATGATTAGTACTAACCCATTCTGCACTATTAGCTATTCTCGAGCTTTCTTTATTTGAAAAAGCGAAGTCGTTTGTCTTTGATGGCATCCATACGAAGCATTTTATAATCCAGCACATAATTTTGGTAAATACGCCAGGGCGCTCTGTTCCCTTGACTAGGAAGTGTATTTGCCGCTCTGCTAATGTAGCCGGAGTTCAGGTTGAGTAGAGGGACTGGTTTTAAATTGGTCTCAACTACTTTTGCTTGCAAGGCTTTATAATTGTGCTTGTCTAAATACTTTAAGACCCTAGAAATATATTCGCTAGTAAGGTCACTTTTCAACGTCCAGGAAGCATTGGTATAGCCAACAAAAATAAAGAAGTTGGGCAGCTCGCTTAGCATGAGGCCTTTATAGACAAAAGACTTAGAAACATCGAACGGCTTGGAATCTACTTTGATTTGCACCCCTCCAAAAGCCACTAAATCAAGTCCTGTTGCGGTGATTATAATGTCGGCGGCAAGTGTCTTGCCCGATTTTAATAAAATTCCATTGCTGAGAAAACGGTCTACATGGTCGGTAACTACCGATGCTTTTCCTGTTCTTATGGCTCTAAAAAAATCTCCGTTTGGGGCGATACAAAAACGTTGCTCCCATGGATTGTAGTTGGGTATAAAATGAGGGTCCGCGGGAAAGTCACCTAGTCCTTTTTTAGCCCCTTTTATGATGAATTTTTTCATTGCCTCTGGAAAGAACTTACACAGCTTAAAAAAGACAATACCATAGAAAATGTTTTTATAACGAATTAGTCGATAGGCTACTTTTTTTGGGAACAAGCGTTTTAGACGGGCGGCAATTTTGTCTTTATTGGGCAAAGCAGCAATATAGGTTGGTGATCGTTGTAGCATAACAACTTCTGCGGCTTCTGCGGCAAGTTCTGGAACGATAGTAACAGCGGTGGCTCCGCTGCCAATTATAACCACCTTTTTATCGGCGACATCTAATTTTTCAGGCCATTTTTGAGGATGGATTATTTTACCTTCAAAATTAGATTGATCCCTAAATTCAGGTGTGTAGCCTTTGGCGTAATTATAATAGCCGCTGCAGCTAAAGATAAACTGGCAGCTATAAACCACTTCTTCCTTTGTGGCAGTATTCATAGTAGCGATTGTCCATAACTTCTCTTTTGTATCGAAATTATAAGACAGCGCTCGTTGTTTATAGATGATATGATCGCGTACTTTATATTCGTCTGCGGCTTCATTAAGGTATTTTAAAATAGAAGGTCCGTCAGCGAATGACTTTTAGTCCTCCCAAGTTTTAAAGGAATAGCCAAAAGTATACATATCCGAATCGGAACGGATTCCGGGGTATTGAAACAAACTCCAGGTACCTCCAAGTTCTGCTCTTGCTTCTAAAATAATATAGCTTTTGTTTGAATTTTTGCGGGACAAATGACAGGCAGCGCCTATGCCGGATAATCCGGCTCCTATTATGATGATATCGGTCTGCGTTGTATTCATGTCGCTATTTTAGAATTAAATGCCGTCGCAAAATACAAAACACTAGGAACAAAAAACGCCATTAAATTTTCTTGTGTGATGGTGATTGTAATTTATGAGAGAGCTTTTTAAAAATAAATTTTTTATTTCATCAAATAAAATAGTGATTTTAGCATCGCATTTCTTACATTTGTTTAGCATTAATAATAAAACATTAAACAAAATGAAACACTTAAGAAAAAACCTAGTAGCGTTCGTGATGTTAGTTCCGTTCGTATTCAGCAGCTGTAGTAAAGACGATGCCACTGTCCCTGAAGCCACTGTAGTCAACTCCAAAGTCTATGACCTTGGTGCAGAGGGAGCTTCAGGAATCTCAGGTACAGCTACATTTATCGAAAAGAGTGATGCCACACTAAGTATCGAGCTAGTTCTAAAAAACACGCCCCAGGGAGGAAGTCATCCTGCTCACATACACCTTAATACGGCTGCTGAAGGAGGAAATATTGCTCTCACACTAAACTCGGTTGATGGCTCGACCGGGAAAAGCACAACAACATTTAAAACCCTTGATGATGGTAGTGCCATAAATTACCAAGCGTTAATCAATTTTGATGGATATATAAATGTTCATTTGAGCGCTGATAAATTAGGGACTCTTGTTGCACAAGGTGACATTGGGCAAAACGCGCTTACAGGCATAACTAAGGTATATCCATTGGGAAGCGTCGCTGTCGCGGCTATATCGGGTACTGCCACTTTTTACCAACGAGTGAATGGCGAGGCTTTGGCAGTGGTAAAGTTGAAGAATACCCCAGCTGGTGGAATACATCCTGGACATATCCATACTAATACAGCTGCGCAAGGAGGGGGAATAGCATTTACCTTCAATCCAGTAAATGGTGATACGGGTATGAGTAAAACTAATGTGTCTAAATTGGATAATGGTACTACCTTCGGGTACGATCAAGTTTTAATATATAATGGCTATATAAACTTTCATTTAAGTGCAACTGCATTAACTACACTTGTTGCTCAAGGAGATATAGGTCAAAATGAGTTAACAGGTAGAAAAATGAGCTATGTTCTAGAAGAAAAAGACGTTGCTGGTATTAACGGTACTGTTGAATTTGCTGAGCGTGTCAATCAAACGACTTTGGTAACAATTAAACTTGTAGGTACTCCTGCCGGAGGAAGTCATCCTGCGCACATCCATGAGAACAATGTTGCTACATCGGGTAATATCGTTGCTGGTTTGAATGCTGTAAATGGAGACACGGGGATTAGTAAAACTCAAGTAGCAACTCTAGTAGGAGGTGCAGCAGTTACCTATACTCAGTTTCTAAAGCTTAACGCCTATGTTAATGTACATTTAAGCGATACTAATATGGGTACCATAGTTGCTCAAGGAAATGTAGGTTCAAACGTAGGGGGTGCAGAATCAAAAACATACAATGTAACGAATAGTGGGGCTTCAGCTTATATTTTTAATGGCGAAGGGCTAACCAACTCAAGTAATCCAAACTTTACGTTTAAAAGAGGTGGTACCTATACGATTAATGTAAACGCTGCCGGTCATCCTTTCTTAATAAAATCTACCCAAAGTACGACAACTGCAAATTCATATAACTCAGGAGTTACAAATAATGGTGCAGTTTCAGGAACTATAACGTTCACTGTTCCTATGAGCGCGCCAAATAAGCTGTATTACATTTGTGAATTTCATGCTTCTATGACAGGGGTTATTACAATCACCGACTAAGTATACTCTTTAGTATCTTAATATAAAATGGGAGAATGGTAAAACATTCCCCCATTTTTATTTAAAACTATACGTAACATTTTGCTAGTTTATTCTGATCCAGCTGTTAGTAATGTCTTTCGTTGACGGCTCTAATCAAACTCAATTGTTGATTATTTTAAATGTAGTATAATATTAATTAAATTTCTTGTTAGTTTTTTTTATGTTCTGTATTCACTAGCGAGACATCCACGCCAGTCTTCAGTATCTCAAACACTATTATTCGATTTTCAATTTCAATGAATCAAAAGAATCCGCTTTGATTCCAATGAGTCCATATTTTGTTTCGCCTTTTTTAATTACTGTTCCGTTGATATTATACTCTAGCATTTCAGTTTCAAATTTTTTATTGGCAGTCCCGGCAGCAATCATATTTCCCCCAGCTAATCCAGGACCCAATATTAACCCAATTGGAGTAGAGCTTGTGTTTTCTTGAAATCCGTTTGAATTTGTCCCTGTAGTATTGAAAGTTACTGGAGTTAAAAGTAAATACCACAAATATGAAGTTGGACTTTGCTTTATTGTTTTAAAAGCTTTTTTATTTTCCATTAGATAAATTTCAGCCCCATTTGCATAAGTCAACGTGGCATCTTTTCCGAACATTAAATCTCTGTCAGAATTATTAGTTATTTTAACAGCAACAATTTTAACGCCTTTTTTCAGCTCTTTTTTTGCATATTTTTTATCAAGTAAATCGTATTTGTATTCAAGTTTCACCTTGTCAGTTTCATTAGTAGAAACGTAATTAATAGATTTTGGCTCAATCATTTTGTAGCCAGATGCGCAATTTGTCAAGGTTGTAACTGCAATAAATAAAAAGCTTACTTTAATAAATTTCATTTGTTAAGATTTAAGGTTAAATTTTCTGTAATTAGTATTTGCTACCGCTCCTGCCAGATTTATTACTATTTTATACAGTAGATAGTTAACATCAAATATATAATAAACATTTTATAAGTTAGAATTAATAATTTTTCTTGTGACTGCACACTTGGTGCCTCTGGAACCTACAGCCTGACCCGCAGTGGGAAGGAATAACCGAGGAAGCAAACGGCAGGGATACTTCTCGCTCGTGCTGTAAATCAAACTCAATTGCTAGTTGTTTGAAAAGTAGCAGAATCATTAATTAACTAAATTCTTGTTGCTCTTTTTTGCGGGCACCGGTAAATACCTGCGCTAACGTTTCCCCATATCCGAGCGAGCGGCTTAGTTCACTTCGTTAGTTTGCAAATCCATAATCCGGTTCGATCATAAAAATGTTGATTTTCATTACCGTTTATACTGCTGCAAGACTTCCAAAACCTTTTAGGTGTCATTTTTTTTTAGATTTGCATATTTAAAAGTCTACTAAAAAAATATTAAAATGTTGTTTCACTCTCTAGTTGTATGTCTTTGATGTTGTTCGGATTCATTTTATAGCGAAAGACACCGCTATTTCCAATGGCAAATAAGGTATTGTCTCTAACAATTAAATCAAAACAATTTTTGTCAATAGCATTAACCAAAACAGGTTCAGCAGGATTTTGAATGTTAAATATTTTAACAACATCATCGCAAACCAGTAAATAGTCAGTGGTGTAAAAACTGATGCCTTTTGGTTGCGAGAGAGTTCTACTGTGAATTAATTTTGGATTCGTAAGATCTTTGGTTTCATAAACTTGCAAGACGTTAGTGTTGTTGCCACAGGTTGTGTTCGAGTGCAATGTTACATAGGAGTGTGTACTATTAGCAATGACAGGATCGCAAGCAGTAAAATGTTGCACACTGGATAATTCTACTGGGTTTTCAGGATTTGCAATAGAATAGATAAACATTCCGCTTCGAGATCCAATAAACAAATTATCCCCGTAAGAAAACAAGGTTTCAATGTCAAAACCTATGGGAACTTCATTGACTTTTACCGGCTTTTCGGAATCGATTAGCGAGAATATATTTAATTTCATGTGGTCAACACCGTATAAATAATTGCCTTTTATGGCAAAAACAGCAAGTGAGCCGCCTTGTCCTATGTCGCCGTTTTGTCCGCTGTCACTGTCCGAACAACCAATTATAAATACTAGTAATACGAAGGATAGAATTTTTTTCATGTGTTACTTGATTAAAGTCCAATCGATTATTATTTCATTTTCTTTGGTGTAGCCTTGTAAGCCGTTTGGAGCTTGTTTTTGAGGAAATACATTCCTGTTTCTGTTGGTGACCGTAAATTTTTTAGTGGCAGGATCGAAAGTGGCAGTTACCAGATCTATTGCTTGATTAATATACACAGTATTTCCTTTGATGGCTAAGTCAGTAGCGCCCGGAGCTTTTATAAAATGCAGTCGGATTGGTTTATTGGGATCTGTGTAATCATAAACATGAAAACCTTTATTAACATCATTGACAAACATTAAATCGTCCTTTATGTAAATTTTTCCCGCTTTGATGAAGGGTTGCGCGTTTTGAATAGCAATGGAGGTTTCGAGAGCGCTGCGGGTTATAATGACCGGTTTGTATTTTTGCTGAGGAAAGTCACCGGTATCTGTTGTGGGCCAACAGGAAATGAATAGAAATGAAACCAGCAGGAGAATTACTATTTTTTTCATTGCGACATGTTTTTATAAAGATAGCAACAACTGTATTTGGTTGCGTTATTAAACTGTTATTATTCTCACTTTATAAAACGATTCATTTTTAATTTAATTGGTCTCTTTTTTATATTGTGTGTTCAGGAGCCTGATGCTCTTGCCAGCAGGGGATTATCATGCGATTTTCAAAAATCTCCAACAATGTCAGTTCGTCTTAAAATCTCCAAACTGCATTGTTTTATATTAATGACAAAGTAAATACAGACGATTTATATTACAAATATTTGTTTTTATAAGAAAAAAATAGAATTGAAAAGAGGAAAAACTGACGGTAAAAAGCTTTAAAACGACCTTTTAAAGCTTCTAAAACCTGCTAGTGCATGTTTAGGCATCGCGCAATGGTAAAAAGAGAAAAGCAAGCATATCCGGGAGGTCTGGCTTAGTGTTAGACTGCGGTCTATTAAACTTGTCTTTTGCTCCGCTTTCTTTGTTAAAGTTTCCGTCATTATTATTTATTTAAACGGGTTTATGATTCCATTTCTTCAGCTAACTTAAAGTGGTTTCTATATTAGGAATAGATACGGAACTAAAACAGGTACTTTCTTTTTAAATAGAAGAAATAACCCTAATTTTATTAAAAATTTAAATTACTATTATTTTTTAATTGAGATGAAAAAATAGGAAGCCTGACATAACAAGCTTTCATTATAACCCCATATTAAAATTCATTTATAAGTAAGAATATTTTTGAGAGAGTAAAGTATAATTTTGTTTTATTTAAATCAATACAATTGGAAAATCAATACCTAGAAGAAGCGAAACGAGAACTCATTAACGGACATGCAAAAAAAAGACATCCTTTTCGATATTTTGTCTTGGCTACAAATGAAAATGGCAAACCAAGGCAGCGTACGGTTGTATTGCGAAAAACATTATTGGACTTAAGTTTGGTGATTTATACCGACAAAAGAACTCAGAAAATAAAAGATATTCAAAATAATTCTGAATTTAGTGCCTTATTTTATGATTCTAAAAAATTATTACAAATTCGGATAGAAGGCAAAGCCGAATTAATAACAGACAAAGAACAAATTGCTACTTACTGGCACACGGTACAACAGGCATCTATAAAAGACTATACTACAAGTATTGCACCTGGTACTCCTATAAAAAATCCTGAGGATGTGAGTTACCATACAAATGAAAATTATTTCTGTCCAGTAAGACTCGTACCCAACACAATTGAATATTTACGTTTAAATCGTCCTAATCATTTAAGGGTATTGTTTTCTAGAATTGATTCCGATTGGTCCGGTGAATTTTTAGTGCCTTAATTTTTTTAATCCTGAGCGCGTAGAAATAACATTATCTTCTAACCTGATCGCGAATATTTGCAAGCCGTGTATCATAGCGAGAGAAAAACTAACATATCCGAGAGATCAGGTGTTTTTTATGGTTAGTATTGTTCCTCTAGCCTTTTAAAACTTATGAAAATGAGTGTTTCTAAGTGAACGAAAGTACGATTAAAAACGCGACTTCCACTATATTTGCAAATGGCTACAGACGTTCGTTGGCAGACATCACTTTATAATTTCTCCATTTTTATATAGTATTGTTTCTTGTAATTCTCCATCAATATCATATAATTTCAGTGTTCCATTACCATTAATTAATGTGCCTTTGTCCAATTTATTTCCTTGACCGTCATAACAACAAATTATTTCAATTAGCTTACCAATATTCCAACTTCTTTCAGTTTGAATTTGCCCATTATTAAAATACCATTTCCAAATTCCAATTCTTTCCCCGTTAATTAAAGTTCCAAATCCTTGTCGTTCTCCATTTGAATAAAAAAAGTTCCATTCACCAGTTTGTTTACCGTTGTTAAATTTTCCAAATTGGTGTATTTTTCCATTTTCATGAAATATTTTCCAATTCCCAACTTTATTTCCGTTTGAATATGTTCCTATTTGAAATATATTTCCATTTTCGTAATAAAGTTTCCATTTCCCATTTTTCTCATTATTTTCAATTTTACCTTTAGCTTTGATTTCATCATTTTCATAAAATTCTTTTTGTACACTACAAGAGGCAAACATTACTAATGAAATGATCAGTACGATTTTTTTAGTCATAATTTTCTTTTTTCGTCTTCATTTTTTGCTGATGTTTGCTACCGGTTTGCTACTACAGCGGGTTTGGGATTAAATTAAGCCTGATTTTCGGATTTGCCAAATCACCTAAAATACAAAACCAATTTCAAATTGAGCCAAATACCCAAATCTTTTGTAGTAGCGGTTATAGGCTGTAATTATCCTTTCCACTTAAAGCAATTAACAATTCCGTTTTTGTCCCAATCTATTTTCAAAGTGTCTTTTGTCACACCTTTAATTATTCCAATTCTTACATAATCTTTATAAAAAACTTTGAGTGTATCTTGGTTCATAATGTGGGGCATATCTCCATCTCCGTCATAGTCCACAACATAGAATGATTTTTATGTCAATTCAAAGTCTGTGTGCGGACCTTCTGGATCGTATGTCCAAATTCCAAAAAGTAATTCCAAATCAAATTTTGGATTAATTATTTTTTTCTGCTTTTGGCGTTTAGTTTTTTGTACTTTTTCTATTTTTGTATTCTTTTCGGTAACTGTTTGTATAATTACGGCTTCTTTCCCACTTTCTACTTTCTTGCAAAAGACAACGATTAGGATACAAAAAAAGAATAAATGTTTTGTCATAGATACGTTTTTTATTTTAGCCTATAACTAGCCTGTAGAACTTATAAAATCAGACCTATCGCTCCAATTTAGGGTGGATAGGTCTGACTATAGTCATACTTTATCCAATATCAAATATATACTAATTATCTTATAAATCATACTGAAAGGGTTTTTATTGCCGAACACCAGCTTTCGCGTGAAGGATGGCAGTGGAGCTCTTTATTGTTTTGTCCCTTAGGGCAAAACAATAAAAGCGGGAACGAACAGCCTGACCCTTGCGGTCACGCCCAAAAGAGACCTAAAAGACTTGTTTTTTGGGAGTATAATGCACCGAAATTCCACCCCATCCCTAGGCTTCAGCATAGGAGATAAAAAAGCTTGGTTGGCTTAGAAATATTTTCTAATTTTGCAGTCGAATTTTATCATGTAAATTAAAGAAGAAGATGGATATCAAAAGAGTAGCTATTGACGCAGTAAATGAAACAATTGTAATGACAGTTGTGCACATGGACTATAAAGGTCAAGTACAAAAAAGAATAAACGAAAAAATGCCTTTGGCAAC
>JBLIKQ010000064.1:0-13327 GCA_047635475.1 Porticoccaceae bacterium | reverse complement strand
GGAGAAAGAAGAAGTTTTAACAATAACAGTCGTGGTGGAGATTCACGCGGTGGTTATGGTGGTGGAAACAGCCGTGGTGGAGAAAACCGTGGTGGTGGAAACAGAGGAGGATATTAATATTCTTCTTTTACAACTATAAAAAAAAGGGACAATGTAAATTGTCCCTTTTTTTGGTTAATAGTGGCTTGGTTATTTTATTTTTATAATATTCATTTTGTCAGTTGCAACCTCATATTTCTTACAAATGAGCAACTATCCAATCTCCAACATCACTTGTTTTATAAGCAGTAGCACCTTTTTTGGCTAAATCCTCTGTAACAATTCCTTGCTCTAATGACTTGTTAACTGCTGTTCTAATAGCTTCGGCTTCTTCTTTTAGTCCAAAAGCATCTTCAAACATCATGGCTGCAGATAACACAGTCGCTAATGGATTTGCAATATTTAGTCCGGTTGCTTGCGGATAAGAACCGTGAATTGGTTCATATAAAGAAGTATGTTCACCTACTGATGCAGATGGCATTAATCCCATCGAACCGGATATTACAGACGCTTCGTCTGTTAAGATATCACCAAATAAGTTTTCGGTGATTAAGACGTCATAAGAATTTGGCCATTGTACCAAACGCATAGCTACGGCATCAACAAACTCATAACTTACAGTTACTTCTGGATAGTCTTTTTCCATTGCTTGTACAGTCTCTCTCCACAAACGGGAGGTTTCCAAGACATTGGCTTTATCCACGCAACATAGTTTTTTGGTACGGGTCATCGCCAATTCGAAACCTTTCTTTGCTAAGCGCTGCACTTCGGCCCTAGTATAGGTACAAGTATCAAAAGCAGTTTCGCCACCGTCTTTTCTTCCTTTTTCACCAAAATAAATTCCGCCAGTAAGTTCTCTTAAGAATACTAAATCAGTTCCTTCAATTCGTTCTCTTTTTAGTGGGGAATTGTCAATCAATGAAGGGAAAGTAAACGTAGGTCGTACATTGGCAAATAAGCCTAATTTTTTTCGCATCAACAATAAACCTTGTTCTGGTCTAACAGTCGCTTTAGGATCATTATCAAATTTTGGGTGTCCAACGGCTCCAAAAAGAACAGCGTCAGCGGCCATACAAATTTCGTGTGTTTCGTCCGGGTAAGGAACGCCTACAGCATCAATGGCACAGGCTCCAGTAAGAGCTGGTGTCCAAGTGATTTCGTGATTAAATTTTTTTGCAATGGCATTAGAAACTTTTACGGCTTCATTGATTACCTCTGGTCCGATTCCGTCTCCTGCTAATAGTGCTATTGTATATTTCATTACTTGGTTTTTTTTTAATATTTTTTTTAAATTATGTCGTTACTACATTTAGCATCTTTTGAGTTGCTATGATTGCGGCTACGGTTTGGTCAGAATCTAGTCCTCTGGTTTTAAACTCTTTTCCGTTAATTGTCCATGTAATTATGGTTTCGCACAAGGCGTCAGAGTTACTTCCTGGTGGAATTCGTACCGCATAATCAATCAACTGTGGCAAGGCTAATTTCTTAGCGGTATATATTTTTGCTAATGCATTCATGAAAGCGTCAAATTGCCCATCGCCTTGAGCATGTTCTTCAATGACTTCTCCGTCTATTTTCAAACAGAGGGTTGTTGAAGGGCGCAATCCTTTGGCATGTGACAAAACATAAGACTCTACTATAATTTTTTCCTGATAGGTTTGACTGTCCAAAACGTCAGATATGATGTAAGGTAAGTCTTCTTTTGTAACTGTTTCCTTTTTATCGCCTAATTCGATGATTCGTTGGGTAACTAATTTTAAATCTTCTGGATTTAGTTTTAGTCCTAATTCTTGAAGGTTCTTTTCAATATTGGCTTTGCCAGAAGTTTTGCCCAGAGCATATTGTCTTTTTCTGCCAAATCGCTCTGGTAGTAAGTCATTAAAATATAAATTATTTTTATTATCACCATCTGCATGGATGCCTGCTGTTTGTGTAAACACATTGTCGCCTACAATTGGTTTGTTAGCCGGAATTCTATAGCCGGTAAAGGTTTCTACCAATTTACTTACTGAGTATAAGGAAGATTCATTTACATTGATTGTTATTTCAGGCATGAAATCATTTATTACAGCAACGGTACTTTCAAGAGGTGCATTTCCGGCGCGCTCCCCCATTCCGTTTACCGTAACATGCAGTCCCCTAATACCCGCTTTTATGGCTTCCATGACATTAGCAATGCTTAGATCATAATCATTGTGCGCATGGAAATCAAAATGGATGGTTGGATATTTTGCAGTAATTTTCGAAATAAATTCAAAAGTATGCGATGGGATAAGGACTCCCAAAGTATCGGGCAGTAATATCCTTTTGACAGGCTGCGTTGACAAAAATTCTAAAAATTGAAACACATATTCGGGGGAATTACGCATACCATTACTCCAGTCTTCTAGGTAGATATTGGTGTCAATATGATTTTCTTGTGCTAATGCAATCGTATGGGCGATTTCTGCAAAATGTTGTTCGGGGGTTTTCTTCAATTGATGTGTCAAATGATTCAAAGACCCTTTGGTTAATAAATTCTGAACTTTCGCGCCAGCTTTCTTCATCCAATCAATCGAAAGGCCGCCGTCAACAAAAGTTAAAACTTCGATTCTGTCATTGTATCCTTTTTCATTGGCCCAATTCATAATCCCTTTTACACCTTGAAACTCTCCTTCACTCACGCGAGCGGAAGCGACTTCAATGCGATCAATATTTAATTCCTCCAATAACAATTGTGCAATGGTTAGTTTTTCTGCAGCAGAAAAAGACACTCCCGAGGTTTGTTCCCCGTCACGAAGCGTCGTATCCATTATCTCAATTTTTCTTTTTTCCATTTTTAAATTTGATGCTAATACGATTTTGATTTTAATGAGAGCAAATCGTAAAATTGTATTTTATAGAATCATAAAACAGTTAGCTCGGCTATAAAGTCAAGAGATTTCTTTTTTTATTCTGTGTTTTTAATAGGGAAGTTTATCAGCAAATTCGATTACTTCTTTTTTTATGTTTTGTAGGTAGTCAATGTCATCAAAGCCATTAATCATATTTGCTTTTTTGTATCCAGAAATATCAAAAGATTCTTTTTCTCCAGTCACTTTAAGTGTAATTGTTTGGTCAGGAAGGTTGACCTCCAATTCCGTCTCTGGATTTGTTGCAATAGCTCTGAATATTTTATCAGCAAATTCAGCGCTAACCTGAACTGGCAACACGCCAACATTTAGACAGTTGTTTCTAAATATATCTGCAAAAAAGCTAGATACCACGCATCTGAAACCATAATCATAAACAGCCCAAGCGGCATGTTCTCGTGAAGAACCAGAACCAAAGTTCCTTCCTCCAACAAGGATTTTTCCTTTATAAGTTGGATTGTTAAAAACGAAATCTGATTTTGGAGAATCGTCGCTATTATATCGCCAGTCGCGGAAAAGATTATCGCCAAAACCAACGCGCTCTGTTGCTTTAAGGAAACGAGCAGGAATAATTTGGTCCGTATCTACATTTTCAATAGAAAGCGGAACTGCTGTACTTGTAAGGATATTAAATTTATCGTAAGCCATTTTTATTTTGTTTTCAACTACAGGAATAGATTTAAAAGTTTCCTGTAATCGTTTGTTTATAATTTAAAACATCCGCATTTGCGAATTAGGAAGCTATCAAATCTCTCGGGTCTGTTAAAACTCCTGTTACGGCAGCTGCAGCGGCCATAAATGGGCTGGCTAATAATGTTCTCGAGCCAGGTCCTTGACGTCCTTCGAAATTTCTGTTCGAAGTACTTACCGAATATTTACCGGCGGGAACCTTGTCGTCATTCATTGCGAGACAGGCGGAACAGCCAGGTTGACGTAATACGAATCCAGCATCAGTTAGTATGTCAAGAATTCCTTCTTCTTTTATTTGCGCTTCCACGACATGTGATCCAGGAACCAACCAAGCGGTGACATTAGCTGCTTTTTGTCTTCCTTTTACAATAGAGGCAAAAGCCCTGAAATCTTCAATACGGCCATTGGTACAGCTTCCTAAGAAAACGTAATCGATTTGTTTCCCGATCATAGCTTCCCCTTGATTGAACCCCATATACCCTAAGGATTTTTTATAGGTTTCTTCCCCCTCGATAACATCTTTTGAGTTGGGGATACTTTTAGAAATTCCCAATCCCATTCCAGGGTTTGTTCCGTAAGTAATCATTGGCTCAATGTCCGAAGCTTCAAAGTTGATTTCTTCGTCAAACTTGGCGTCAGTATCAGTCTTTAATGTTTTCCAATACGCTACGGCTGTATTCCAAGCCTCGCCTTTTGGAGTGTAGAGACGTCCTTTTAAGTAATCGAAAGTAGTTTGATCTGGAGCAATCATTCCTCCGCGAGCTCCCATTTCGATACTCAAATTACAAACGGTCATTCGACCTTCCATGCTCATATTTTCAAAAACTTTACCGGCATATTCCACAAAATAACCTGTGGCACCTGAGGTAGACAATTTTGAAATTATATAAAGCGCAACGTCTTTTGGTGTAACTCCAAACTGAAGATCACCGGCTACGTTGATGCGCATTTTTTTAGGTTTTGGCTGCATGATGCACTGTGTAGAAAGCACCATCTCTACCTCCGAAGTACCAATTCCGAATGCAATAGCTCCGAATGCTCCGTGAGTAGAAGTATGTGAATCTCCACAAACTATAGTCGCACCAGGCAAGGTAATTCCGTTTTCAGGACCGATAACGTGAACAATTCCGTTTTTTGCATTTCCTAATCCCCAGTGACTGATGCCGTATTCTTTAGCATTTTCTTCTAAAGCTTTAAGTTGATTTGCGGAGAGAGGGTCTTCAACAGGCAAATGTTGATTTATGGTTGGGGTATTGTGATCTGCGGTGGCAAAAGTGCGTTCTGGATACAAAACCGAGATGCCTCTTTCCTTGAGACTTAAAAAAGCAACAGGACTAGTCACTTCATGAATGAAATGACGATCAATAAAAAACACGTCTGGTCCATCTTCAATTTTACGCACCACGTGCGAATCCCATACTTTGTCAAATAATGTAGTGCTCATTTTAAATATTTTTTAAGTGTATTTCTTCATTTATGGATGGTTTAATGTTCCATAATTGTAACAATGACAGCAAATTTAAAAAAAGAAACAAAGTGGTCAATTTGTATTTTTCATTATATACGATGCCCAAAGCTTTTTTACGACGCAAGATGGCTCGTGTTTTGATGTTTCTAGTTTTATGAGCTAATCTGATTTTATTTTTAATTTCTTTTTTCTTGTGTTGTAATCTAGGTTTTGTTGTTCTGAAGTATTGATTTTTTCTTAAATTTATTGGCTTAAAAACGGATTGTGTTGAATAAAATGTAATTTAAAAGCTGTTATTGCGGATAATAGCTGGCATTTGTTTGTTTTTATATTTCATAAAAATAATTTATTTATTCGCTAATTTTAGACCTTAAACTGCTTTTTCCCCAAATCTGTGCTGCTGTTTTTTTCATTAGATAGTACGACAGTCAAAATAATGTGAGAGAGAGGATTTAGTGCTTCAGCATAGCGTTTTAAAAATTAATAAGTTTAAAATTACAGGGTCGAGTATCTGTTTGTTTAAATGGTTATTTTGGGCCTTTTATCGGTATTTGTTGATAACTTGCCTGCGTTCTTACTTGAAAAAAACCTAAATTTGAAATTCATTTTTTGTGATTTATTAATTTCACAATTACCTCATAAACAGATATGTACTTAATATTCGATACTGAAACCACAGGATTGCCAAAGCGTTGGGATGCACCCATTACCGATATAGCCAACTGGCCTCGTTGCATACAAATTGCGTGGCAGCTGCATGACGATATGGGGAAACTCATCGAACATCAAGATTATTTGGTGAAACCCGAAGGCTTTAATATTCCGTATGATGCGGAACGAATACACGGGATTTCAACTGAACTGGCAGAAGCCGAAGGCGTTTCTTTGGCTGAGGTATTAGAGAAATTCAATGTTGCTTTAGGTAAAGCTAAATTTATTGTAGGGCAAAATCTAGGTTTTGACGTCAATATTATGGGTTGTGAGTTCTATCGTTTGGCTATTGAAAGTCCAATGGCTACGATGCCTGTTCTGGATACTTGTACAGAAGTTACTGCAAAGTTACTGCAGCTCCCTGGAGGTCGTGGAGGACGATTTAAATTGCCTACATTAACTGAGCTGCATCAGTATTTATTTAATAGGTCTTTCGGGGAAGCGCATAATGCGACCGCCGATGTGGAGGCAACTACGCGTTGTTTCCTAGAATTAATACGTAGGGAAAATTACACTGCAGAAAAGTTAGATGTTCCTGACAGTTATTTTCAGAACTTCCAGAATAAAAACCCGACTGAGATTAAACTCATTGGTTTAAAACACATTAATTTAAAGGAAGCTTCTGGCAAAATTCGCCAGCAGTTTGGCGAAAAGCAGACGGATACAATTTCAAAACAAGAGCTTTCCCAAAATAAAAAAGTGCTTGTTGACAGTAGTTTTGTGCATTTGCATAACCATACCCAATTTTCTGTTTTACAGTCTACGATTAGTATTCCAGCTCTGGTAAAAGCGGCTTCACAACAAAAGATGCCTGCCGTGGCCATGACGGATCATGCTAATTTAATGGGAGCTTTTCACTTTGTGAGGGATATTTTAAATCATAATAAATCGGCTGAAGCCAAGAATATAGCCTCAATTGAAAATGGAGAGGAGCCTACTGAGGTTAAAATGAAACCAATAGTGGGTTGTGAATTTTTTGTCTGTGAGGACCACAAAGACAAATCTCGCAAAGACAATGGCTACCAAATAGTGCTTTTGGCGAAGACCAAAAAAGGATATCACAATCTGGCTAAGATGTCTTCGATTGCCCATACGGAAGGCTTTTATTATGTCCCTAGAATTGATAAAAGGGTTATTCAAAAATACAAGGAAGACATTATTGTATTATCCGGAAATCTCTATGGTGAGATTCCTAGCAAAGTTTTAAATCTTGGTGAAAACCAAGCCGAAGAATCGTTAATTTGGTGGAAGGAAGAGTTCAAAGATGATTTTTATATTGAGGTGATGCGTCACAATCAAGAAGATGAAAATCGGGTAAATACCACTTTGATTTCTTTGGCGAGAAAACATGATGTTAAAATTGTAGCTACTAACAATACCTTTTATATAGATAAAGAAAATGCCAATGCACATGATATTTTGCTTTGCGTGCGTGATGGTGAGAAACAGGCGACGCCAATAGGTCGTGGTCGTGGCTACCGTTTTGGGTTGCCTAACCAGGAATACTATTTCAAGACGGGGGAGGAGATGAAAAAACTCTTCACTGATTTGCCCGAATCGATTTCGAATCTAAGTGAAATTGTAGACAAAATTGAAATTTACGATCTGGCGCGTGAAGTATTGTTACCCAAATTTGATATTCCAGACGAGTTTGATGTGGCGCAAGATGCTGTTGACGGAGGAGTGCGGGGGGAAAATGCTTATCTGAGACATCTAACCTATGAAGGGGCAAACAGAAGGTATCCTGAAATTACGGAGCTAATACGAGAGCGTCTTGACTTTGAGTTGCTGACAATTTCCAACTCTGGTTATCCAGGATATTTCTTGATTGTACAAGATTTAATTGCCGAAGCGAGAAGTATGGGTGTTTCTGTAGGACCTGGAAGGGGCTCTGCGGCGGGATCAGTTGTGGCTTATTGTTTGAAAATAACCAACATTGACCCGTTGATGTACAATCTGCTTTTTGAGCGTTTTCTTAATCCTGATCGTGTGTCGTTACCCGATATTGATATCGATTTTGATGATGAAGGACGAAGTAGCGTGATGGATTATGTGATTCGCAAATACGGCTCAAAACAAGTGGCGCAGATTATTACCTACGGGAAAATGGCGACGAAATCAGCTATTCGTGATACTGCGCGTGTACTGGATTTACCATTATTTGAAGCCGATAAAATCGCAAAATTGATTCCGGGCATGATGCCGTCTAAGTGGAATTTAACACGCTTCCTGAATGAAGATGAAGCGCTGATAAAAAAAGCAGTTCGTCCGGAAGAATGGGATAAAATAAAAGAATTAATAGGTCTTGCTAAAGAATCGGATTTGGGGGGTGAGACCATTCAGCAAGCTAAAGTGCTGGAAGGGAATTTGAGAAACACAGGTATTCACGCCTGTGGGGTGATTATTACCCCTAGTGACATTACTGATTTCGTTCCTGTGGCTACTGCTAAAGATTCTGATTTGTATGTGACCCAGTTTGATAATTCGGTGGTGGAAACCGCGGGATTGTTAAAGATGGACTTCTTGGGTTTGAAAACCCTTACCCTTATTAAAGATACGGTTAAATTAGTAAAGTATAGAAACGGAATAGATCTGAACCCAGACGAATTCCCAATTGATGATGTAAAAACATACGAGCTTTTTCAACGCGGAGAAACCGTAGGGATTTTTCAATATGAATCTGCAGGAATGCAGAAGTATATGAAGGAATTGAAGCCAACAGTTTTTCCTGATTTGATTGCTATGAATGCCTTGTACCGACCAGGTCCAATTGCTTATATTCCTAGTTTTGTAAAAAGGAAAAATGGAGAAGAGGAAATTATATATGACCTTGAAGCCTGCGAGGAATTACTGAAGGATACCTACGGAATTACTGTTTACCAAGAACAGGTAATGCTTTTGTCCCAAAAATTGGCTGATTTCTCGAAAGGGGATGCCGATGTATTGCGTAAAGCGATGGGAAAAAAGCAAAAGGATGTCTTAGATAAAATGAAACCTAAGTTTATTAGTCAGGCTGTAGCCAAAGGACATCCCGAAGATAAGCTAGAAAAAATTTGGAAGGATTGGGAAGCCTTTGCGCAGTATGCCTTTAATAAATCACATTCTACCTGTTATGCTTGGATTGCTTATCAAACAGCCTATTTAAAAGCCAATTACCCGGCTGAATATATGGCAGCGGTGTTGTCTAATAATATGAGTGACATCAAGCAGGTTTCTTTCTTTATGGAGGAATGTAAACGAATGGGACTTGCAGTACTAGGTCCGGACGTAAACGAGTCTTTTTATAAATTTACCGTAAATGATAACTATGCGGTGCGTTTTGGTATGGGAGCCATCAAAGGAGTTGGTGCGGGAGCTGTTGCTGCTATAGTTGAACAAAGGAAAGATGGAAAATACAAGTCGATTTTTGACTTGACTAAACGAATTGATTTACGTGCCGCCAACAAGAAAGCATTGGAAAGCTTGGCGTTTGCCGGTGGATTTGATTCTTTTTTGGGAACAACCCGTGCGCAATATTTCCATGATGATGGAGACGGAATCACTTTTTACGAAAAAGCGATTCGCTATGGCGCAAAATTTCAGGAGAATAAAAATTCATCACAGGTAAGTTTGTTTGGAGAAAGTAGTGATGTGCAAATTGAAGAGCCTGTCGTGCCACCTTGTGAGGATTGGAGTACGATGGAGAAACTGGCTAAGGAAAAAGAAGTAGTTGGGATATATATATCCGGACATCCACTGGATGATTATAAATTTGAAATGAAATATTTCTGTAATGCCAAGCTGGAAGCGCTAAGAAATATGGAACTATATGTGGGTAAAACGCTAACTTTTGGGGGGATTATAAATGATGTGCAACATAGAGTGGCCAAAAACGGAAAGGGTTGGGCGATATTTAATTTAGAGGGATATGATGAAAGTTATGAGTTTAAAATTTTCGGCGAAGAGTATCTGAAGTTTCGTCATT
The DNA here is from genome assembly GCA_047635475.1 of Porticoccaceae bacterium. Classification (GTDB taxonomy): domain Bacteria; phylum Bacteroidota; class Bacteroidia; order Flavobacteriales; family Flavobacteriaceae; genus Flavobacterium. The sequence continues at coordinate 3,564 of JBLIKQ010000064.1, read as the reverse complement.
TCTTGATTCAGAACAACTTTACTTATATGAAAGTATCGGTCAAAGAGGGCTGGACTAATCAGGACACGGGTAAGAAAAGTGATCCTAGGATTCAGTTTACTTTGGTTCAATATTTACAGGATGTATTGGACGACTTTGCTAAAAAACTGATTATTTTGTTGAATATTGCGGATCTGCAGCCAGAGTTTATTCATAAATTAAGTCATCTTTTTCAAGAAAACAAGGGGGATGATGTAGTCTCGTTTGAAATTATGGAATTGGAGAAAGTCAAGAAAATAATTGAAACAGCTCCGCTTCTTCTAGAAAGTGGGGGAGATGATTTTGTCGAAGGGGATGACGATGCTGAAGCTTCTGAATCTGATGAAAAGCAAGCTGTAGGAGTAACGGAAGTAGAGGAAATAAAAGTGGTGACTAAGTTGACTATGCCAAGTAGAAGGCTAAAGATCAAAATATCTAATGAATTATTAGTTGAGTTAGAAAAAATGCAGATTAATTTTAAGCTGAACTAGTTTTTATGGACTGCGGTTTAGCCCTGATCGCGCGGCATCCTTTTTATCCTGAACTTGTGTCCCGATCTAAAACAAGTTCAGGATAAAAAGATATAGCAAAGAGCAGGAAAAAGCTCCTAGGCAATAGAAATCATAGGTGAAATAAGATAAATAGCAATTGTCAATCGTTTCATAACCAAAACTAATTTGTGAATAGCGTTTCATTTGTTTTTAATTTCTAAATTTGTGGACTAGTTTTGAACAAGATTAAAACTTTAAACATTAAACAAAGATATTATGGCATTAGCAATAACAGACGCTACTTTTGAAGAAGTAGTTTTGAAATCAACAAAACCAGTAATGGTAGATTTTTGGGCAGCATGGTGTGGGCCTTGTAGAATGGTAGGGCCAATTATTGAGGAATTGAGTACCGAATATGAAGGAAAAGTAGTGATTGGGAAAGTAGATGTTGATGCAAACCAAGAATTTGCAGCCAAATACGGAGTGAGAAACATACCAACGGTTTTGGTTTTTCAAAACGGAGAAGTAGTAGGGAAACAGGTAGGAGTAGCTCCTAAACAAACCTACGCAGATAGTTTAGACGCGTTGTTGTAATCAGTAGATTACAATTTATATAGGAAAGGTTTGGCGAAAGTCAAACCTTTTTTTGTTTAAGCTGAATTTATTTCAGCTTCATTATTTAGTTTTATTTCCGTAATCTTTAAATTTTTAAATCATTCAATCTTTTAATAACTTTGAAAGATGAAGATTGAATCGCAAATAGAAAAAATTTCTCGGTTTCAGCATCTCGAATTGTTAGCCAATCAAGTCGTGGAAGGATTTATCTCCGGTATGCATAAAAGTCCTTTTCACGGATTTTCAGCTGAATTTGCGGAGCATAAGGTTTATAACGCCGGGGAAAGTACTAAACACATCGATTGGAAGTTGTTTGCCAAGACAGATCGCTTATACACTAAACGCTTCGAGGAAGAGACTAACTTGCGTTGCCATATCATTATTGACAATTCCTCGTCGATGCATTATCCAAAATTAAAGGATAGTCAAGCCTTTTATGAAAGCAAAATTGGATTCTCCGTTTTGGCTTCGGCAGTTTTAATGAATCTTTTAAAGAAACAGCGGGACGCAGTGGGCTTAAGTGTGTTTTCGGACAGTTATGAGTACTATGCTCCTGAGAAGGGCAGTGATCGCCATCACAGGATGGTTTTGAACGCGCTCGAGAATCTATTGCAAGGCTCAGTTGCCACGAAAAAAACCGATACGGTCACTTTTTTGCACCAAATTGCAGAAAAGATACATCGCCGTTCGATGATTATCCTCTTTACAGATATGTTTCAGTCTGGGGAGGAGGAAGCGTTACTTAATGCGCTGCAACACTTGAAGCACAATAAGCACAAGGTGGTGTTATTTCATGTTGTTGATATTAAGACGGAGTTGGATTTCCATTTTGATAATACGCCAAGAAAATTCATTGACGTGGAAACTGGTGAAGAAGTTTCGGTCTTTGCTGATAATGTGAAGCAGGAATACGAAAAACAAGCCCAGTTCTACTTTAAAAAGTTGGCGTTAAGTTGTGCTCAAAATAGAATTAAATACGTTCCCGTAAACGTAGCAGAAAATTTTGAAAAAATTTTATTGACATATTTAGCTGAGAAACAAAACTTTGGATAATCATAAGTAAAAAAAACATTTTTTTAGGTAAAAACGTTTGTGTAACTCGAAATCTATTGTATCTTTGCCACCGCAATATAGCAGCTGGTCTGGTAGTTCAGTTGGTTAGAATACCTGCCTGTCACGCAGGGGGTCGCGGGTTCGAGTCCCGTCCAGACCGCATATTGGGGAGAGCCTTTCTTAACAGAAAGGCTTTTTGGCCCGCATAAAGTATCTAAAGTTAGTTGTGTTGTTTGGTTAGCCTTTGTAAGCTAACCAGGTTTAGTAGTTAGACCAATGAAAAGCTTTCCATTTTTTCTGAATTCGTTCAGGACTTGGATGGCTTTTTTGATTTTAGGCTATCGCCAATCCATTGTAAGATATAAGGGAAGTCAAAAGTAAGTTGCGCTATGATGTTCTGAAAGGATTCTTTATATTTCCTGCGCTCTCAAAAGACAAATCAAATACTTTTAGTCATGCCTTAAAAGTGATTAGTGTCAAAACTTCTATGTTAAAAGTAAGAGATGGTTGGCGGTTTGAATAGACGTATAGTAATTGTTTTGTAGATGCCACATATTTATAGTGCTAATGTTTTTGAAATAAGATAGTTGAATAATAATTCAATTGATTTTTTTAAAAATCTCTTAAACTCTTGCGTGAATCAACTTCTATTGTATCTTTGCCACCGCAATATAGCAGCTGGTCTGGTAGTTCAGTTGGTTAGAATACCTGCCTGTCACGCAGGGGGTCGCGGGTTCGAGTCCCGTCCAGACCGCATATTGGGGAGAGCCTTTCTTAACAGAAGGGCTTTTCTTTGCTCTATAAAGTACCTAAAATCAGTTGTGTTTCTTGGTCGATTTGGTATCAGCGGGACGGAAATTAAGATATAACCGGTAACCCAAGCCAAAGGGATACGCTCAAATTCTGACGATTATTTTGAACTATTAAAATAACACTGTTGCGGATTCTCAGAATTAGACTCTCAAATCGCGTATAATGGGCTTGTGCTTAATTATTGAATTTGCTAAATAATAACTGTGAATATATAGTGTAACAACAAACCACATACATAAGCTCCATAAGTTCCTACTGCGTATCCTAAAACAGCTAAAAGAACTCCTACTGGTGCTAAAAATGGACTGAATGCTGCTGCAACAATTGGGGCGGATGCTGCACCTCCAATATTTGCCTGACTTCCCACTGCTATATAGAAGAAAGGGGCTTTGATTATTTTGGCTACAATGATCATCACAATGATATGCGTAGTAATCCAAATGATTCCTACCAAGAATAGTAAAGGATTGTCAAATATTGCGCCTAGATTCATGTGGGTTCCTATTGTCGCAACTAATATGTATAAAAACACAGTTCCTACTTTTGATGCACCATAGCTTTCGATTTTTCTTAC